>JAYVAS010000725.1:0-9522 GCA_043750895.1 Pseudomonadota bacterium | reverse complement strand
GGGGAGGCTGGAGACCGGAGGGGGGAGGCTGGAGACCGACGCTGTGCAGCCCACGTGCGCCCCTCCTCCGGTCTCCCCCCCTCCAGCCTCCAGCCTCTTACCAGTCCAATCCAGCCACCCGCCGCGCTTCGAGGCGGGCGAGGGCGCGCTGCAGCTCGGTGCGGACGCGGTCGGCCCGGGCCAGGGTCAGATCGTCCTGGAGGCGGAGGACCTCCAACGACGTCGCCAGGCCGGACTCGAGCCGCTTCTGTCCGATGGCCAGGGACTCGGCGGCGAGCGTCTCGCGCGCGTTGGCGACCTCCGCGTTGCGGTCCGCGGCCTGGGCGGCCGCCTTCGCGGTGTCGAGGCCGAGCGCGAGGTCGCGGTTCAGCGCGTCGTAGACGATGCGGGCGATCCGTTCGTCCAGCCCGGCCTGATGGAACCGCAGGAAGGGGCCGGCCAGGCCGTCGAAGGTCCAGGTGCCGGTCACGCCCAGGGCCCACCCGGTACGGGCACCCAGCACGTTGGTGGAGAGGCTGACCCCCCCGGTGGGGAACAGCTCGGCGAGGCGTTCCCCGCGCTCCCACTTCGCCGCAGACCAGCGCGCCGCCTCGGCCGCGAGCCACGGGGAGCTGCCCGCCGTATCGGGGAGCGCCGGCGGGTCCGCCGGTTCGACGCTGGTGACCGGCATCTCCAGCGCGCGCGCGAGGCGGGCGTAGGCGATCTGGCGGTCGGAGTCGGCGGTGTTCACCGCGCTCTGGGCGACCAGGAGGCCCACCTGCGCCGAACGTTCCGCCAATTCGCTCTCGAGTCCGGCGCGGACGCGGTTCCGGACGATCTCCAGCGTCGCGGCGGCGGCGGCTTCCCCCTCGCGCCCCAGGCGGAGGTCGGCGTCGGTGGCGAGGGCCTCGTAGACGAGGGCCGCGGCCGCGTACTGGGCGTCCAGACGGGTCGCGGTGGCGACGTGCCCCTCGGCGCGGGCAGCCTCGACCATCCCCGCCGCGTTGAGCCACACCGGCGGACTCAGCAGCGGCACGTTCACCGAGAGGGTGCCGGCGTCGACCGGGGCGGTGCCGGTGACGGCGCCGAGCCGCCAGGAGCGGGACACGCTGACGCTGGGGGTGGGGCCGATCGCGAACAGGGCCCCGGCGGAGTCTGCGCGCACGCGCTCGGCGGCGAGGGCCGCGACCAGCGCGTTGGGATCGACCTCGCCCGCGCGGCTCACGGCCTCGTCCAGGGTGAGGGCCCACGCGGAGGTGAGGAGGACGAGGAAGCACGACATCAGCGGGCTGAGGGTAACGCTCGCGGGGAACGGCTGCCGATCAGCGGACCGAGCAGTTGAAGAAATTGGCGTCGCACGTGACGAGGAGCGTCTGCCCGGCGCTCACCGTCACCTTCCGCTCCACTTCCACGGTGCCCCAGCGGGCGTGCAGCGTGTAGCTCCCCGGCGCCACGGTGCCGGCGCCGAAACGGCGGCCTTGGGACTCGATCCACACGGCGTCGGCGTCACCGGCGACCTGCAGGCGGCCGGTCGGCGTCGGGGTGGTGGTGGTCGCGGCGGGAGGGCTGGCGGAGGGCGACCCGACGGCGGCGGTCGGGCTGGTGGATGCGGTCGGGGACGCGGTCGGGCTGGCGGCCGCGGTCGGGCCGGGGGCCACCGCCGAGGTGGCGGCCGGTGTCGGCGCGGGTGCGCCGGCGGGGGGGATGGGCGCCGCGCCGGAGGGGCGGGTGGTCGAGCCCGGGGACCCATCCACGGGCCTCGGCCGCACGGTGTCGGCGGGCCGCACGACCGCCGCTGGCGTGGCCGACGGCTCGGGGGCGGGCGCGGCATCGACGGGCGGGGCGTCGACGACCGGCGCCGGCACGGTGTCGGACGGGGTCACGACCTCGACCGGCGGTGGGTTGCGCCAGACCCCCCAGGCGATCCCGGCGCAGACCAGGACGGTGGCGACGCTCGCCATCATCATGACGCCCACCCCGGCGGCCGCCCCCATCGTGGTCGCGCGGCTGGTCGTGGCGCGGGTCTCGAACAGCGACGCGGGAGGGAGGTGGGGGTCGAAGGTGTGCGGCGCGCCGATCGGGATGACGGCCTCGGCGATCGGAGCGGGCGTGGGGACACGGGGGGCGAGGACGTCGACCGCGCTGCCGACGCCTTCTCCGCCGCCCCACACCGCTTGTGTGGCCGGGGAGACCGGCGCCGCGACGCTGCGGGGGTTCATCACCGCGCGGATGGCCTCGCAGTTGGGGAGGCGGCGGCTGCGGTCCGGTTCGAGCATGCCCCGGATCGCGGCAGACACCGCCTCGGGGATGTCGGGGCGCTGCGCGCGGGGGTCGGTGTACCGACTCGCCTCCATCAGCTCCAGGGTCGCGAAGATGTCCTTCCCCGGGAAGGCCGGAATGCCGCACCAGAGCTCGTAGAGGATGCAGCCCAGGGCGAAGATGTCGGTGCGCGCGTCGACGTCCTTGGCGCTGCGGACCTGCTCGGGCGCCATGTAGCCGGGCGTGCCCATCGCGAACCCGGTGCGGGTGTGGTGGTCCGTGCCGCTGCCGGTCAGCAGCTTGGCGAGGCCGAAGTCCGTCACCTTGGGGAAGATGCGTCCGTCCACGGTGTGCAGCAAGACGTTGCCCGGCTTGAGATCGCGGTGGACCACGCCCTCCCGGTGGGCGAAGGCCACGGCGTCGAGTACGCCTTGGAAGATCGACGTGGCGGTGCGCGCGTCGGCGCGGTTGCGCTGGATCCAGGCGTCGAGCGTGGGGCCACCCACGTACTCCATGATCAACCCGGGCGACCCGTCGACGTCGATGAGGTCGGTGACGGCCACGATGTGCGGGTGCCGGAGCCGAGCCTGCACCTGCCCCTCCTGGATCAGACGGGCGCGGATCGACGGGAAGGGGAGGTCGAGCACCTTGAGGGCGTGCGCGCTCCCGAGGGTCTCGTGGCGCGCGCGGTAGACGGTCGCCATGCCGCCCCTGCCCAGGATCTCCTCGACGATGAAGCGGTCGTACCGGTCCCCGGGAGCGGCCATGGTGCTAGAACGCGACCGAAGCGAGCGCGCCGATCCCGCCCACGGCGGCGATGACGCCGAAGGTGGCTCCGGCCGCGAAGGAGACGTGGTTCTCTCGGAGGTGTGTCTGGACCTCGGCGCCGGTGGTGGCCTCTTCCCAGGCGGATCGGGCCCGATCGGCGACGTAGAAACTGGTCGCGCTCGCGGCGAGGCCGACCCCTCCGACCACGAGCCACGCGCCCAGCGCCTTGGGGGGCGCGCGATCCGCGGTGCGCGCGCTTGTGCCGACGTCGTAGGGGGGTAGGGTAGCGTCCGGCCAGACGTACGCGCCGCTCACCACGGTGCTGTCCTTCACCCACTGCGCCACCGTGGGGGTACCGACCGGGCGGTCGAGCCCGGCCTCCCCGTCGAAGCTGAGCGTGCCCGCGGCGGCGGACGGAACGCGCTCGGTGCCGAGGGTGGTCGGGTCCAGCCGGGTCGCGAGGCCGCGGATGGGGTGGCCCTTCGGCACCAGGGCGGGATCGGGCTGCCAGCTCGGGTCGATCCGGCGGGCGGCGGCGAAGGCTGCGGTGGCGTCGTCGGCGTCTCCAGCGACGAAGGCCACCAGTCCCTGCGCCGCGTGCAGCCGTACCGCGACGGCCGGCGCGATCACCGTGTCCAGGCAGGCGGTGGCGAGGCCGAGCCGCGTGCCTCCCTCGGCGACCCCGTCGGCGTCGAGGGCAGCGAACGCCCGCTCGACCGCGGTGATGCCGGCGGTCAGCTCGACCGGGGTGGCGGGGCAGGCGGCGTGCGCGATGGTCGCGAGGAGGAGGAGCATGGGCGCCATGTCCTGTATTGCGCCGGCGGCCAAACCTCACCGACCCCGCGCGTCCCGCAGTCCGGTCAACCCTCGAGCTCGGAGCGGCGGACGAGCACCTCGAGCGTGTGCCCGCGGGCGGCGAGGGCCTCGGCGGCGCCTTCCTCCCGGTCCACGAGGGTCAGGCACTGAACCACACGCAGGCCCTCGGCCTCGCAGCGCTCCACGGCGCGGAGCAGCGAGCCTCCGGTGGTGCAGGTGTCCTCGACCACGCACACCGGGGTGCCGTCGGGGAGGTTCTCTCGGCCCTCGACCCATCGGCTCGTGCCGTGCGCCTTCAGCTCCTTGCGGACGAGGAAGGCGTGGACCGACCGACCCCGGTGGAAAGAGACCGCCGCGACCGACGCGGCGACCGGGTCGGCGCCGACCACCAGCCCGCCGATCCCCCGCACCTCGGGGCGCAGCCGTTCCCAGACGAGGTTGCCGATGAGCCATGCGCCTTCGGCGTTCAGCGTGGTCTGGCGGCCATCCACGTAGAAGTCGCTCTCGCGCCCGCTGGCCAGGATCACCTTCCGGCGGCGGTACGACTTCTCCTTGAGAAGCTCGATCAGCCGGTCGCGCATCGGCTCATCCGCCCGCGTCGAGGAAGGCGGCGATGTCGGCGAAGACCTGCTCTTTTCCCAGCTCGTTGAACGGCTCGTGGAGCATGCCCGGGTACCGGTGGACGACGGCGCCCAGCTTCTCCGCGTAGGCGCCGGCGCCGGCGGTGTCGGTGATCGGGTCGTCGGGGGCGAGGAAGAAGCCCAGGGGGAGGCTGTAGGCGGCGGCGAGCACCCGCTGCTGCGCGCCCTGCATCTCGGTGTACCACCGGGGGGTCAGGGTGCTGTAGACGAGGGGATCGTCGTCGTAGGCCTTGCAGACCGCCGGGTCCCGGCTGAGCCAGCTGCTCTTGAGCTCGTTCCCCAACGAGAGGGTGGGCCAGATCGAGGAGAGCAGACCCGCCGCCGCCACCTTGATCCGCGGCGCCGGAAAGCGGACGCCGAGCAGGGGATTGGAGAGGGCCAGCCGCGACGGGGCGAGACCGGTCCGGACCGCCTCCAGGCACACCAGACCACCCATGGAGTGGCCCAGCAGCGCCCACCCGGTGCGGAGCGTGGCCGCCGCGGCGCGAACATCCTCCGAGTAGCGCTCCCAGCGTTCGACGTGACCCCGCTTGCCGCCTGAATGGCCGTGCCCGCGCAGCTCGAGCACCGACACCCGCCAGCCCCGGTCTACGAACGCGGCCGCCACGTGGGGGTACCGCCCGGCGTGCTCGGCGAGCCCGGGAACGACCAGGAGGTCCCGGGTCCCGTTGCCCCAACGGACCACCCGCAGTCGGGTGCCGTCGGCAGAGTCGATGAACTGCGGCTCCATCTCAGTTGGCGAAGAGGTCGGCGGTCTTCGCGAGCAGCTCCTTGGCTTTGCGCTGCTCGGCCTCCATCTCGGGCTTGACCTCCGGGAGGGCGTCGACGGGCGCAGCGATCACCATGTTCAACTCGGACTCGAACACCGCCTTGTTCTGGGTCTTGACGGCCCACTCGGCGGCGACGAGCACGTGCGTGCCGAGGAAGGTCGGGTGGGCGGCGATCGCCTTGTCGAAGTAGTCCTTGGACTTCACGAGGTCCTGGCCGGCGAAGCTGGGAATGGCCGCGAAGTACGCGCCCCAGTACCGGTCCGGACCGTTGTAGTAGAAGGTGGGGTCCAGCTCGCCGACCCGCGTCATGTAGGCCTTGACGGTGGGGAGGTGCTTGAGGGTGGTGGTCAGGCCCGACATCTTGGCCCACTTGCCCAGCGCGGAGCTGGTCCAATAGGCGCAGGGCACGTCCTCCTTGGTCAGCGCGCGCGCGGCGCTGGCCTCGTCCTCGTCCCCCTTGGAGAGCAGGCCGCGGAACTCGGCGTTGATCGCCAGGCACTTCTTGCCCCAGTCGATCGCGGGCTCCCAAGCGGCGAGCTTGGCCTCCTTCTCGGTCTCGTGGCCGTCGCCGAGGAAGTACCAACCCCGGAGGAGGTGGTGGGCCGTGTCCCGGTCCATCGGGTCGAGCGCGTAGGCCTGTTCGTACTTCTGCAGGGCGGCCTGGAGCTTCGTCTTGTCCCCACGCTCCGCCCAGAGCGCTTCGGCTTCCGCCTTCAAGGCCGCTTTGGCGTCTGGCGCCACGGTGGCGGTGGCGGCGGCGATCTCGTAGGTGCCGGCTTGCTTGGCGCAACCGGCGACGAGGGTGAGGACTAGAAACATCGCGGACATGGGACCTCCCGAGGGGGCAGTTCTACAGAGGGGTGGCCGGGCTGTCAATCCGGACGGAGATTTCGGACGAGAGGAGTTGAGTGGGACGATTGTTGTAAAGCCGGCCGGCCCGATCCCGACCATTGGTGTCGGCGAGAGCGCGCACCATGACCAGTCCCGGACCCCGTGACCTTTCCCGTATCAAACCGTCCGACCTCCCGTCTCCATCCCAGGCGTGCTTGCGGGTGATCAAGGAGGCGTCCCACTCGGACGTCAAGATCGAGGTCATCAGCCGGACCATCGCCGCCGATCCCGCGTTCACGGCCGAGCTCCTCCGCACGGTGAACTCCCCGTACTACTCGGTGCGCTCCGCGATCGCGACCGTCCCGCGCGCGATCATGATCCTCGGGTGGCGCAACCTCCGGAGCCTCGCGCTGACCTTCGCGGTGCGGGACTCGATGAAGAACAGCGTGATCAAGGGCCCGCTTCTCCAGCAGTTCTGGGAGAACGCCATGCGCCGCGCGGCGGCCTGCAACCGGCTCGCGCTGAGGTCGGCGAACGTCGACCCGGACGAGGCGTTCACCGTCGGGCTGCTCCAGGACTTCGGCACCATCGCCCTGTTCAAGATCGACCCCGCCCAGATCACCCATTGGGACGCCCTCATGTCCTGCCTGCCCGAGGACCGCGCCGACCTGGAGCGCGAACGATTCGGGACCACTCACGACGAAGTCGCGCGGCTGCTCGCGTCGCGCTGGGGGCTCCCCGATGCGCTCGGGGTCCCGATCAGCTTTCACCACGCGGTCACGGACGCCGCCTGCCCGCCTGCCCACCGGACCATGGCGCGCATCGCGAGCACCGCCGATCTGGCCAACGCGGTCTACGCCAGCAGCGACAAGATGCAGGCGCTCGAGGCGCTGGGACACGCGCTCCAGTCCCATCACGGGATGCAGCGCGGCGACGTCGAGTCCTTCCTGACCGGGGTGGCGGAGGAGGTCGAGCGTGCCTCCGCCGCCCTGAACCTGCGGGTGACCCGCCCGCCGACCTACGAGGAGATCCTCTGCGAGGCGAATCGGGCCCTGGTCTCCATCAACGGGCAGGAGGAGGAGCGGTCGCGCCAGTTGGAGAACATGCTGAGGGAGCAGGAAAAGCTCACCGACGAGCTGGAGCGGGCGAAGGCCCAGCTCGAACGTCTGGCGTTCCTCGACCCTCTCACGGGGCTGGCCAACCGGCGCCGGTTCGAGGAGGTGTTCCTGAACGAACTCAGCCGGGCCACACGGGAGCGACGCTGCCTCTCGCTGGTCATGCTCGACATCGATCGCTTCAAGCTGGTAAACGACACCTGGGGACACCCGTTCGGCGATGCGGTCATCCAGGCGGTGGGGCTCGCGATGGCGCGCGGCACGCGTACCTACGATTTCCACGCCCGGATCGGGGGCGAGGAAATGGCGATGGTGCTGTCGGGCGCCGACGCCAGCGACGGGGCGCTGATCGCCGACCGGGTCCGTCTGGAGATTCTGGCGCTCCAATTGACGTCGGGCGGCCAACCCGTGAGCGTCTCGGCTTCCTTCGGTGGGGTGACCTTCGATGGACGGGTCGAACAGGCCGTCACCGACCGCTCCGACCTCGCGCGGCGGATGCTCTCAGCCGTCGATCAGGCGCTGTACGCCGCGAAACAAGGGGGACGCAACCGGGTCGTGTGGGGCCCCTTCGGCGCGCTGGTGCCCGTGGCGGTGGCGAGCTGAACGCGCGGTGATCGGAAGGCGTGGACCATCGCTTGCCGTGCGGGTGGTACGCGCATACCTCTCCGGAGCGAACATCTCGCACCCTACCCGGAGCACCCATCATGTCCCTCGCCGGTTCCAAGACCCACGCCAACCTCAAGGCCGCCTTCGCGGGCGAATCCCAGGCCAATCGCCGTTACCTCTGGTTCGCGAAGATCGCGGACGTGGAAGGATACGCCGATGTCGCCGGCCTTTTCCGGGACACCGCCGAGGGTGAGACCGGCCACGCGCACGGCCATCTCGAGTTCATGAAGTCGGCCGGGGACCCCGCCACCGGCCTCCCGATCGGCGAGACCGAGCTGAACCTCAAGGCGGCCGTCGCCGGCGAGACCTACGAGTACACCGACATGTACCCGGGCATGGCCAAGACCGCGCGTGAGGAGGGCTTCAACGACGTCGCGGCCTGGTTCGAGACCCTCGCCAAGGCCGAGAAGTCGCACGCCGGCCGGTTCCAGAAGGGCCTGGACACCCTGTAAGCCCGTGGCTCACGCCGTCCCCACCCCCCGCGATGCCGTCTATTGGGATCGCGCCGCGCTCGTGGCCGAAGAGAAACGGATCTTCGAGATCTGCAACGGTTGCCGGTTGTGTTTCAACCTGTGCCCGTCGTTCCCGAAGCTGTTCGACGCCGTCGACGCGTTGGATCCCACGGCGGTCCTCACCGGGGGGGGGGCGGGCGGCGATCACGCCGCGCCGGACGCGCTGGGCAATCACGCGCACGCCACCGCGCACGCCGCCGAGACCCGCGACGACGTGCACGGCCAGGCCGAGGCGCTGCAGCGCCTCCCGCTCTCGGTGCACCAGGAGGTCGTCGACCTCTGCTACCAGTGCAAGCTCTGCGACCCCATCTGTCCCTACACGCCGCCGCACGAGTTTGCGGTGGACTTCCCGCGGCTGATGCTCCGTCACCGCGCGATCGACGCCCGTGAGAAGGGGGTCGCCATCAACGATCGGATCCTCGGGGATCCCGACCTGGTCGGATGGGCGGGCACGATCCTCCCGTCGGTGGCCAACGCGGTGACGAACCTCAAGCCGAACCGGGTGGCGATGGAGCTCACGGTGGGCATCCACCGGGATCGGCAGCTCCCGACCTTCGCCAGCGAGACCTTCCTCTCCTGGTTCAAGAAGCGGCACCCGACCCGACCCGACCCGGCGTCGGTCACGGGGCCGAAGGTGGTGCTCTTCTACACCTGCTCGGTGCAGTGGAACGAACCACAGGTGGGCCGCGCCGCCGTCGAGGTGCTCGAGCACAACGGCGTGACGGTGTTCGCGCCGGAGATGAAGTGCTGCGGGATGCCGGCGCTCGACGGGGGGGACGTCCCGCGGGCCACCGCCTGGGCGCGCCACAACGTGGAGATCCTGAAGCCGTTCGTCGATGCGGGCTGCGAGGTCGTCTCCCCGGGCCCCACCTGCTCCTACATGATGAAGAAGGAGTGGCACGACTACCTGGGCACACCCGAGGCCGAGGCCATCGGAAAAGCAAGCTACGACCTGATGGAGTACCTGTTCAAGAAGCAGAAGGACGGCACGCTCAAGACCGACTTCACCACCGAGGTGGGGTCCATCGGGTACCACGTCCCCTGCCACTTGAAGGTTCAGAAAATCGGCTTTCGTAGCCGGGATGTGATGAAGAAGCTGCCGGGTGCCACGGTGAAGCTGGTGGACAAGTGCTCCTGCATGGATGGCACGTGGGGCATGAAGAAG
>JAYVAS010000724.1:0-2521 GCA_043750895.1 Pseudomonadota bacterium | reverse complement strand
GTGGTGGCACGCACCAGGGACTCGTAGATCTCCAGCTCACGCTGGAAGAAGCCCAGCTCGGCGAGGGGTTGTTTGAGGACCCCCGGGTCGAAGATCCGGAGGACGGCCTTCTCGCCGAACGCCGTGGGGACGGTCGATACGCGGAGCTCGACCTCGGTGTTGCCGAACTGGGTCTTGAAGCGCCCGTCCTGAGGCCGCCGCTTCTCGGCGATGTCGAGGCGCGCGAGCAGCTTGACGCGCGACACCACCGCCGGATGCACCGTCTTGGGCATGCGATGGACGGAGTGCAACATGCCGTCGATCCGCATGCGGACCAGCGCGTCTTCGCGCTTGGGCTCGATGTGGATGTCGCTCGCCCGCTGATCGTAGGCGTAGTTGAGGAGGTACCAGACCGCCTGGACCACCGGCTGGTCGTTGGCCTCCAGCTCGTTGGTGCCGTGGACCTTGTAGAGCTGCTCGAGGTTCGAGATGTCGGGGAGGTCGGACTGGAGCTCCGACTCGGCCGCCCGCATCGAGCGCCGGAACCCGTGGAACTCCGTGATCACCCGGATGATCTCGGACTTGGGCGCCATCACCGGCCGGAGCGGCTTCTTCTTGAACTGCGCGATCGAGCCCAGCAGCTCGGTGTTCCACGGGTCGGTCACTGCGACGGTGAGGGCGTCCTTCGACTCCTCGATCGCGATCACCAGGTGTTTCTCCGCGAAAGGGCCGCCAAACGCCTCGACCACGAGGCGGAAGTCGAGCTTCAGCGGGTCGATTCGGACGAACGGGTATCCCTCGTGGGCCGCCACCACCTCGGTGATGGTCTCCTCGTCGACCACCGGACCGTCGTCGCCACGCCGGAAGCGGAAGGCCGCGATCAGCTCGATGTCGGAGATGGCGTAGTTGACACGCTGACGGCCGAGCAGGCGGCGCAGCTCGGCGCGGCGATCGAGGAGGAGGTGGCGGGAGAGGTCCTTCCCGCGGTTGATCACGTCCTGCTTCTGCCCCGCGCGCAGGTGGCCGGAGGCCAAGAGCATGTCGAGTATGTCGACGAGGGTGGGCGCCTTGGACATCTCCCTACAGGGTAACCGACCCAGGCGCCGACTACTGGTCGCCCACCGAGCGCGCCATCACCGTGAACGGGGACGCGGTGACACCCGCGGTCGGGAACGCGGTGTAGGCGAGGGATGTCGCCGGTCCCACGCCCACCACCGTCGTCAGTCCCCGCCCGGAGTCGAGCGTCGTGGTGGTGACCTGGCTGGCGCGCCCGCCGCCTTTGGCGCTCTCCGTGGACTGGACCGCCAGGCCACCGGTCACCGCGAGCGTGCTCACGTTGCTGCGGAACTCCCGGATGCTGGCGGTGGCGCTCTCGGTGCCGCTCACCACGTCGGAGCCGTCGCTCTCGACGCTCTGCGACGAGGCCGTGCTCGACACCCGACCGACGAAGCCGACCGACGACGCCCCGAAGATGACCCCGTCGAAGATCGACGACAGCGCCTCCTCGACCGTCACCGCCGCGGAATTCGAGGTGGTCTGGGTGAGCCGGTAGGCGATGTCCCCCACCGAGAGCGCGATGTCCACCGGGGCGCCGCTGCTGCTGTAGACGGTCGCACCGCTGCTGTCGAGCAGCGACAGGGTGGACAGGGTCCAACCGTAGACGGGGGCGGCGGCCGACCCGCCGGCCGCGTAGGTCGCCTCGACCGCGAGCGTCGCGGTGGGGCGCCAGGCCGACGTGCCCTGGTCGAACATCACCGCGAGGTCGGCCACGAGGGACTCGCCGGGGACGTAGACCACTTCACCCGCCACCACGTCTTCGGTGCTGTCCGAGTCGAGCAGCGCCGTACCGTAGAACCACGTGCCTCCGGTCGTGTCGAGGTTGCCAGAGCGGTCCCCCTCGGCGATCAGGTAGCCTTCGAAGACCCCGTCGCCGATGTCGATCGACAGCGGCGTCCATACCAGGTCGGTGCGTGTTCCCTGCCCGACCGCGGTCAAGATGTCCGCGGGGACGATCCCGGCGGTGGGATCGGCGGTGATGCCGGTGCACGGGAACCGATCGCAGTACCCCGAGCCCTGGGGCTTCTGGAGGGGGGGCGTGACGGCCAGGGCGTGGAAGACGAAGAGGAACACGCGCACTCCAGGGTAACGGGGAGACCTTACCAAATCCCGGCGCGGTCAGCACCGCCACCGGGGGTTGATCTTCCTTTCCGTACGTCCGTCGACCCGGCTGCGCCGCCGCGCGCAACAACGCGCAACGAGCGTCTCAAGGGAGTTCGCCCGCGCCGCCACCGTTCCCAGCGTCCACGATCGGGCAGACGAGCCGGAACGACAGGTCCCCCCTTCGGTTGGTGGCCGGGAGCATCCACCGGCTCGTCACCGCGCACCCGCGGGCTCGGAAGTGCCAGGCCCCGCCCCGAGCCGCCCACAGGGTGGTCGGCGCGACGTCCGCCGTGAGCGCCCCGGTGGACGACACCGGCGGCCCCTCCTTTCGAAACGGCGTCTCCGTCCAATCCAGGGCCAGGCCCGCCATGCCGCGCACGCC
>JAYVAS010000723.1:0-6865 GCA_043750895.1 Pseudomonadota bacterium | reverse complement strand
CCGGGCCCCACCGCCGCGTCCAGATCGTTGCAGTCCGTGGGGGTGTCGCTCCCGTCCCCGTCCAGGTCGAAGTCGGAGTTCCCCGCGCAGTCGCTGTCGATCCCGTCGTACCAGACGTCGGTGGCGCCGGGGTAGGCGTTCGGGTCGGTGTCGAGGCAGTCGTCCGGCCACTCCACCCCGTCGCCGTCCTGATCGAAGTCGGACGCGTCGTCGCAGCTGTCGTCGAAACCGTCGTACCAGGTCTCGGTTCCGCAGGCGTCGCAGTCGGCGTGGTTGAGCCAGTCGTTGGGGCCGCCCAGCATCTCGTCGGCGAAGTCCTCGAGCGCGGCGAGGAGCACCGCCTGCTCGGCCGCGTAGGCCGGATCGTCGAAGAGGTCGTCGTTCTCCCAGCGATCGGTGGAGAGGTCGAACATGTCGTAGGAGCGGCACGGCCGCGTGGTGGACGCGACGGTGGTGATGAGCTTGAAGTTCCCGATCCGCAGCGCCGCGTTGCCGGTGACCGCGTCGGAGGCGTCGAGCGCGTAGTTCTCGCTCCAGGCGACGTCCCGCTCCGAGGCGCCGCCGGTGAGCACCGACCGGAGGCTGATCGAGTCCCGCGCGCAGGTGTCTCCCACGACGCAGTCGGAGGTACTCAGGTCGAGGAAGTCCGCGACCGTGGCGTAGACGTCGACGACGCTGGCCGGGTCCGACGAGACCGAACCGGAGTCGATGCGGTAGACACCGTCGGCGGGCGGCACACCCCCGTTGTCCAGCGTGTCCTGGATGGCGGCGCCGTCGACCAACAGGAACGGCACGCGGACCCCGCTCTCGAACTGGGTGGACTTGCCGCGGGAATCGTTGAAGAACCCCTCCCCGACGGTCTTGTCCGTGCCGTTGTCCCCGACGAAGACCACCAGGGTGTCTTCGAGATCGGGCACCCCGGCCAGCAGCTCCGCGAGCTCGGTGTCCAGGCACGAGACGGAGAACTCCATGTTCGCGGTCTGGTCCGACGACGCCGTGCCCCCGCACGAGGTGACGGCGTTGCTCCACGTCGGGGACGTCACCAGGCCCGTGGAGTGGGGCAGGTGGTAGCTGACCACCGCGAGCCGACGGGCGCCGAGGGCGGCCTGGCCGTCGAGCCACGACAGGGCGTCGCTCGTGGTCTGGTTCGTCGGGCTCGTGGTGCGGTTGGTGGCCGCCCGCGTCACGTACCCCGAGCTCATCGTCGTGCTGGGGATCGACTGCATGTAGAGCCAGTTCGCGTAGCTCGTGACCGCGCCGTCGGTGTTGCCCTGAAACCAGTCGAAACCGATGACGATGGGGTAGTCGGCGAGGTCCTTGTCGTAGAGCGTGGCCCGAGTGGGGGTGTCCTCGAGCTCGCCGATGTGGGTCTTGCCGAAGATGCCCGTGGCCAGCCCGACATCGGCGGCGAGCTGCGCGAGGGTGGGGGGGTCGGTGGGCATCGTGATGGTCGAGTTGTCCCCGATGATGTCGCCCACCCCGTTGCGGAAGGGGTAGTCGCCGGAGAGGAGCATCGCCCGGGTCGGGGAACAGACCGGCGTGGCCCACGCGTCCGAGAAGCGCACGCCCACCGCCGCCATGAGGTCCAGGTTCGGCGTGGTGGGCCGTGTCTCGAGCGGGTTCGTGACGTCGACCGCGTAGCTACCGACCTTGTCCGTCCCCAAGTCGTCCGCGATGATGATCAACGCGTGCTCGAAGTCGGCGGCGCGGGCCCCCCTGGCACAGAGCAGCAGGACACCAAAGGCAAACGTCGACGGGCGTGCGCGCACGGATACTCCGACAGGAGGTCTTGGCCTTGACCCCCAGTGTTTGAGAGTTTTCTCGATCCTTTCACGGTTGTCAAGAAGAAGTCAGCGCATTCCCCGCGACGACGCCGATCCGTCACCTTGCCGGAATAGGCGTCCCGCCTGCAGTCCCTTCCGCCCCCGCGCAACCCCACCTTTCTCGGGCGGTGTCCCAGCTGCCGGATGCCGCCCGGGGCGTGCTTCTGCGCGGCCATCTCCCCGGTACCAAGTCGGACTCGCATCCTCGTGGTGCGTCACAGCGCCGAAATCAACAAAACCTCAAACACGGGCCGCCTCGTGGCGATGGCCCTCTCCAACGCCCGCCTCGTCGACCACGGGGTCGCCGAGCACATCCTCGACCTGAGCGGGGTGGTGGACGACGGGACGTACGTGCTGGCCGCCGGCGCCACCCCGTCAGACGTCCCGCCCCCGGCGTCCACGCTGGTGGTGATCGACAGCTCCTGGGCGGCCGCGAAGGGCATGCGCTGGCGCATCCCTCCCCTCGCCCGGCTCCCCACCCTGACCCTCCGCCCGCCGGCGCACCCCCCGCTCCGGATGCGGCGTGGGGCCCTCCCCGAACAGATGGCGACCATCGAAGCGGTCGCGCAGGCGCTGGACTTCCTCGGCGAACCCGAGCCCGCCGCGCACCTGCGGGCGCTCTTCCAGATCATGGCGGAGCGCCTGTTGAAGCTCCGCGGCTTCGAGATGCCGACCAAAGGTCGCGGGTGACGCGCCGCGGGGCCAGGCGGCTTCCGCTGACCGTCGTGGTCCGGCTGGTTAGCCCCGGCCCATGGCCGAACCCTTCAAGCTGCTCGTGGACCGCGCCGCCGTCTCGCGTCTGGCCGCCGCGATCCTGCGGGTCTACCCGGCGTTCGACGCCCCCGGGTTCGTCGCGAAGGCGGCCGACGGCCTCGACCCGCTCGAGCTGAAAGCACGGGTCCAGCACGTCGCCCGTGCCCTCCGCGCCGCGCTTCCGGCCGACTGGGCTCGCGCCGCGGCGAT
This sequence comes from Pseudomonadota bacterium, assembly GCA_043750895.1. Classification (GTDB taxonomy): domain Bacteria; phylum Myxococcota_A; class UBA796; order UBA796; family SXON01; genus JAYVAS01. The sequence goes on along the minus strand of JAYVAS010000723.1, from coordinate 4,079 downwards.
CCTCGTGGCGTCGCTGCCCCCTGCCCTGCCCGACGAGTCCGGGTTGTCCGGCGGTATCGCCCTCTGGCCGCTCCTGCAGGTGGTGGAGGACTACGGCCGCGACCTGCCGGAGGTGAGCCTCCCGGCGTTGAAGGAGATGACCCGGCGGTTCTCCGCCGAGTTCGCCATCCGCCCCTTCCTGGTCGAACACCCGACGCTCACCGGGAGGACGCTGGACACGTGGGTCACCGACCCCGACGTGCACGTGCGCCGGCTGGTCAGCGAGGGCACCCGGCCGCGGCTCCCGTGGGGCGGCGTGCTGCGCGCGGCCATCGCCGACCCCACCCCCGGCCTCGAACGTATCGCACGCCTCGTCGACGACCCCTCCCCCTATGTGCGTCGATCCGTGGCGAACCACCTCGGGGACGTGGCCAAGGACCACCCGGCACTGGCCGTCGCCGTTGCCGCCCGTTGGATGGCGGAGGACCCGTCGCGCCGCCCGCTCGTTCTCCACGCCCTCCGGACCCCCTTGAAGCGGGGCGACCCCGCCGCGCTCGCGCTCCTCGGGTACGCTCCCGGGTCGATCCGCGTCACCGAGCTGGCCCTGGACCGGGACGAGGTGACCGAGGGCGACGTCCTCACCGTGTCGGCGCGCATCGGCGTCGACGCGCCGGCGACGGTGCGCGTGGACGTGGTGTGGACCTGGCCCGGCGCCCGCGGGCGGGGGCGCCGGGTGTTCAACGCGGGCAGCCGCGACCTCGCGCCGGGTGAAACCTGGGCGTTTCGCCATCGCCTCCACACCCGCCCCGTCACCACGCGGCGCCCCGCCGAGGGCACCCACACGTTGGTGCTCCGGGTGCAGGGACAGGACCAGCCCCCGCTGCCGTTCACGTTTCGACGCGGGTGAGGCCCGCGGTCGTTCAGGGGGTGGCGCCCCACGCGGCGCGGATGGCCTCGACCCGCTTCCGATTGGCGCCCAGGTCGCCCCTGCCGACGCGGGACGCGGAGCGGACGTGGATCACCGACCCAGCCGGATCGACCTTGAAGCTGACGTCGTCAACGAACCGGAACAGACCGGAGGTGAAGGTGACCGACAGGGTGTCCGGCGTCTGCGCCACCAGCTCGGTGCGCGGAAAAGCGAGGACCACGGCGGCGAGGCGATCCACCACGCTGTCGGCGGGGCCGCGGACCTGAAGCGGCGCGATGGCGTGCAGCGCGTCCGACGCGAGGCTGGAGACGCAGTTGGGGGAGGACGGGCAGGGCGTTTCGCAGGGGACCGGAAGAGACATGGCGACTGTACATCCGAGGAGGAGCAGCATGGCCGCACAGCGTAGGCACGGGCGCGCGGGTGACCATCGCGGTGCGCTCAGCCGGTAGGAGGGCCAGCAGGAACCCGGGTGGCCGGGAAAAACCGCTCGTCGACCGGCCCCAGGTCGGACAGCGGCGCCCCCCCGAGAGGCTCGGCCGCGAGGATCCGCCGAAGGAAGGCCAGGACGGCGCCGTTCTGCACCGCGACCATCCGCGCGACCGGCACCGGACCCAGCATGGGCGTGAAACGCGCGAGGATTCGGACGTAGACCAGGTCGGTGAAGTTGAAGTGGGACGTCCCCGGGACCTCCAGCACCCAGGCGCCGGGCGAGTCGGACCGGAGCAGCGCGTCGAAGGTCCCGTGCAGGCCGAGATCCTTGCCCTGGTAGCGATAGGCGGTGGACAACAGGCAAAGGATCGGGCGTTGGAGGCGGCCAGCGTCCCCTTCGTAGCGCACCCACGGCGCGTCGAGGTTGACGAGGCCGATCACCCCCGGCGGCGGCGCCCGGCCGACGGCCAGCACCACGGACCCGCCCATCGAGTGACCGGAAACCACGACGCGGTGGGGATCGGCGCCGGGGACCTCGCCGAGGCGGGCGATGACGTGCAGGGTGTCTGCGGTCCACGCCTGGATTCGCGCCTCGAAGAGGGCGTACGGGTTGATCCGGGCGAGGGCGCGGCTGGCCACGTCGTGGTCGGCGGGCGTCGCCGCTGCCCGTTGGGCGGCGAGCGCCTCGGACAGCCCGGTCGCCAAGGCCGCCGCGCCGGTCTTCTGCACCGCCATGTAGGCGACGTGGACCGGGTCGGTGGCGTCGAAGGGTACCGACGTGCCGTCGACGCCGGCGCTGACCAGGCTCTCCCCGGGGTGGGCGAGCGAGAGGACCAGAAACCCGTGACTCGCGAGCTCCTGGCACTCGGTGAAGTTCTGCTTGCTGAACGAGCCGTAGCCGTGATTGAAGACGACCACCGGCCAGAGGCCGGCGGCCGGCGGCGCCCCGCGGTGGCTGTGGCTCGGCGCGGGACGCCCGATGGCCGGGATGCCCTGGTGGCGACGCAGCATCTCGGCGAGCAGCGCGTCCGAGTAGGCCTCCACGCCTCCGGAGCCGGGTCCCGTCGCGGGGTACCACGTGTCCAGGGTGATCACCCGCGGACCGGGCCGCCCGGGCTGGCCGCTGGTCCGGCCGGGGTCGACGAGGGTGGTGCGCCGAAACCCGACACGGTGGGGGCCGCTCGGCGCCGGGTACGGATGAACCGCCGTCAGGAGCAGCCAGGCCACCGCGACGGCGAGGGCGAGGGCGAGGGCGACGACGAGGAGCGCGCTCACCCGGGCAGCGGGGGTCGCCGCATCCGCACCGCCCAGAAGACGTCCTGCCCATCCAGGCCGGGGGCGTTGTCGAAGGTCTCCTCGATGGGCCACCCGAGCTTACGGGCCACGTCCGCACCCTCTTCGGGCTCCGGGGAACACACCGCGTAGACCAGCGCCCCTCCGGGGCGGACCACCTGCGCGGTGTTCATGAGGATCGCCTTCTGGCGCGACGCCGCGGCGGTGACGTCGTGGTAATGACGCCGCCACCGGATGTCGGGGTGACGGCGCAGCGTGCCCAGGCCCGTGCAGGGCGCGTCGACCAGTACGACGTCGAAGGCGCCCTTTCGGGGGCCGGCGGTCCAATCGTGCGTGTCGGTGACCACCGGCAGCCCGAGCCGCTCGGCGCCGTCGGTGACCCGGACGAGCCGCTCCGGGTCTACGTCGGTGGCCGTGACCCGACACCCACGCGCGGCGAGGCGGAAGCTCTTGCCGCCCGGGGCAGCGCAGGCGTCGAGGACCTCGGTGCCCGGCGCGAGCTCGCCGACCAGATCGGCCACCGCCACCGCGGCCGGGTCCATGATCCACCAGCGCCCCTCGGCGAAGCCGGGCAGCTCGGGGATCGAGCCGGGGGTGTCGATCCGGAACACGTCTCCGCCCACGGGTGCGAGAGGCACGCCGGCATGTTGGAACGCGCGCGCGACGCCGGCCGGGTCCTCCTTGGCGACGAGGTACACCGACGCGGGCCGGTTGTTGGCCTCCATCCAGATGTCGGCCGCAGTTCCGTGCCGGCCGCGCCAGCGGTCCCTCAGCCACGCGGGGTGGCCGAGCCAGTCCTCGTGGGAGGCGTCGAACCCATCCTGGTGACGGAGCACGGCGTTGACGAAGCCGGCCGCGTGCCCCACGCCGACCGCCTTCGCCACCTCCACCGCCTGGTCCACCGTGGCGTGGGCCGGCACGCGGGTGTACCGTCGCTCGTAGATCGCCATGCGGAGGATGGCGAGGGTGGCGCCATCCATGGTCCGGACCGAACGACGCGCGGCCTTGACCAGCACCGCGTCAAGGCCGGAGCGGCGCCGCAGCACCCCCATCGCGAGGTTCCACGCCAACGCACGGTCGCCCGGATCGACCGGCGCGAGTCGGGCCAGCGCGTCCTCCACGTGCTCGCCCTGGTCTACCGCGAGCAGCACCTGCACCACGGCGACGCGGCCGGGATTCGTGCGGGGCTTAGCCATGAAACACGTACGATGCGACAATCCGCCCCTCGGCGACGACGAGCACCTCGGCGACGACCAGATCGGCCTCCCCGGGGACGGTGCGGACGTACTCCATGAACACCCGGTCACCCGACGCAGTGAGATGTGTCGCCCGGTAGTGCAGATCCGGCAGGCGATCCATGGCGTCCCGCCACCACGCGCGCAGGGCGGCCACGCCCCGTACCTCTCCCTTCGTCTCGGGGAGCCGGTCGCGCAGCTTGGGGCTGGTGTGG
>JAYVAS010000722.1:0-9822 GCA_043750895.1 Pseudomonadota bacterium | reverse complement strand
CCGGTTGTGCCGGAGAGCGCGATCAATGCGGAAAGGACGGGCGATGCGATTCGAATGGACGTGGGACCCTCCGGGGTGTTCCTTCAGTAAACACGGTTTCGCCCGCGCTGTTCATCGCCCGTGATTGTCGCTTGCGAAGCCCCAGTTGGCGAGCGTGCGGAACGCAGCCACGTAGGCGGCGCGGTCGCTCCGATGGTCGAGATAGTAGGCGTGCTCCCACAGGTCGCAGACGAGGAGCGGGGTCTGACCGTCGGTGAGCGGGCAGGCCGCGTTCGCGGTGGTCACCACCGCGAGTTCGCCCGACGGACGAGCGACGAGCCACACCCAGCCCGATGCAAAGTGGGCCGTCGCCGCCCCGGTGAACGCCGCCCAGAAGTTTCCCTGACTCCCGAAGTCGCGGTCGATCGCGGACTTCAACGGTCCCGTCGGGCGACCTCCACCGGGCGTGAGGCTGTTCCAATAGAACGTGTGATTCCACGCCTGGGCGGCGTTGTTGAACACCGGGCCTGGACCCGAGGTCCGGATCAGGGCCTCCAGCGACAGGCCCGCGAGGGAGCGGTCGGCGGCGACAAGGGCGTTGAGGCGTTCCACGTAGGCGGCGTGGTGCTTTCCGTGGTGGGTTTCCAGCGTGGCTCGCGAGATGGTCGGGGCGAGCGCGTCGAAGTCGTAGGGTAGAGGCGGAAGGCTGAATGACATTTGTGCTCGCGTTCGACGCCATCCTTCGCACGCCTGGGTCGATGAGCAAGCCCTCTCACTTACATCGCGGCATCTGCCGCTTTCCACGTCCTACGTTCCGCTCTGGTGGCAGGCGCTGAGACAATTTGGGGTGTTGGCCGATCGTCGGGTCGGATGTTCCGGTGGCCACGGGCTCCGGCTGGGGGAAAATTGTCCCCGAGTGCCGCCGGGTGTTCGCTGTTGGATCGGAGGGTTGGTCACAAAATTGCGGGGGCCGTTCGCACAAAGCCTCCGGTGGTGACTTCTCGTGACTACTCTCCTCAAGCCGGCGACACGGCCCAGTCAACGAGCGGCCTTGCCGCCAGCCCGTGTCGTGACTTGGACCTGGATTGCCGATGAAGTATTTGCATCTCTCGTTGTCAAGTTTGGCGGGGCTCGCCGGGACTGGGGCTGGTCCGGCACCTCGGGTCAAGCCGGGTGCGACAAACGCCGACGCCCTGGGCGGGTGGTAGTCGGCGGGATGGAAGGCAACATTGAAGCCGTCGCACCCGCGGCGGCCGCGTCGCTGTCCCCGCCCGGTGACGTCGACCGATACGGCGCCGAACGACTGATCCGCTTCGCCGGCGAGTTGGCGCGTACCCACTCGGTGATCTCCGGACAGAGCGCCGGGGTGCCGCTCCTCTCCCGTTTCCGCGACAATCGCCGGGCGCTCCTGCTTGCCTCCCGCCAGCTCGTCCAGGGGGCTCGGGATGGCGGGGCGGTCAGCCCGACTGCCGAGTGGCTCATCGACAACTTCGGCCTCGTGGAGGAGCAGCTTCGGGAGATCCAGGAGGACCTGCCCATCGGGTTCTACCTCGAGCTCCCCAAGCTGCTCGACGGGGAGATGCGCGGGTTTCCGAGGGTGTACGCCCTGGTGTCGGCGTACCTCTCCCACACCGACAACCACTTCGAACAGGAGTCGCTGAGGCGCTTCGTGGAGGCCTACCAACAGGTCCATCCGCTGACCATCGGTGAGTTGTGGGCGACCGCGATCTCGGTGCGGCTCGTGCTGGTGGAGAACCTGCGGCGGTTCGCGGATTCGATCACGGAGCGACAGACCGAGCGCGGCCGAGCGGACGCATTCGCCGACGCGTTGCTGGCCCCCATCCCCCCCACCAACCTCCGCCTCCGCCAGTGGCTGCTCGAGCGTGCTCCGCTGAGCACCCCGTTCACCGTCCAGTTGATCCTCCGTCTCCGCGATCGCGACCCAGCCACCGCACCGGGGCTCGTGTGGCTCAAGGGGCGGCTGAGCGAGGCGGGGGTGGACACGGATGAAGTCATCCGGGACGAGCACCTCGAGCTCGCCGCCATGCACTGGCCGGTCCGGGCCGGGATCACCAGCATGCGGGCGCTGGCCTCGGTGGACTGGGCGGAGTTCGTGGAGGGGCTGAGCCTCGTCGAGTCCGAGCTGCGTCGGGCCGGGACCCAACCCGCAGACTTCGCCACCCGAGACCGGTACCGTCACGCGGTCGAAGAGCTGGGGCGTGGCTCGAGTTGGAGCGAACGGGCCATCGCCCGTCGCGCGGTGGAGCGTGCCGCGTTGTCCGGCGCCGCCGTCGGGAGCCGCGAGACCGATCCCGGCTACTTCCTCATCGCCGAGGGTCGGGCCGGGCTCGAGGCCGAGGTGGGCTACGGACCCCGCCTGGGACAGCGGCTGCGTCGCGCGCTCCCGCTGGTGCGCACCGGGGTCTACACCGGCGCGGCGGTGCTCGCGACGGCCGCCGCCCTGGTGATCCCGCTCGTGATGGGAGCGTCGCTCGGGGCGTCGTGGATCGAGAGCCTCTGCTTTGCCCTCCTGGGGCTGATCCCGGCCTCGGAGCTGGCGATGGGCCTCGTGAACCGCGCGGTCACCCGGTTGGTGGGACCCCGCAAGCTCCCGAAGCTCGCGCTCGAGGCGGGCGTGCCTACGGAGTTCTCCACCCTCGTGGCCGTGCCCACCCTGTTGATGGACGCCGACGAGGTGCGCTCCCTGGTCGAGCGCCTCGAGGTCAACTTCCTGGCCAACGACGAAGGGGCACTGAGGTTCGCCTTGGTGACCGACTGGGCCGACGCCGACCTGCCCGAGGCTCCGGGCGACGCGGCGCTCCTCCTCGAGGCGCAGGCTGGAATCGCCGCGCTCAACGCACGATACGGCTCCGCCGACGGCGGCGATCGGTTCTTCCTCCTCCATCGGGGCCGCCGGCTGAACCCCGTCCAGGGCCGATGGATGGGCTGGGAGCGGAAGCGGGGGAAGCTGCACGAGCTCAACCGGCTGCTCCGAGGGGCGACCGACACCACCTTCCTCGCGCCTTGCCCCGCGCTGGTGGCGGCCGACGTCCGGTACGTGATCACCCTGGACGCCGACACCCGGCTCCCCCGCGGCGCTGCCCGTCGGCTGGTCGGTGCGATCGCCCACCCGCTAAACCGCCCCGAGCACGACCCGCGCACGGGCCAGGTGGTGCGCGGCTACGCGATTCTCCAACCGCGGATCACCCCCACCCTTCCGGAGGTCGGCGAAGGGACGCTGGGTCAACGGGTGTTCTCCGGTCCGGCCGGCATCGACCCCTACGCCTTCGCGATCTCCGACGTCTACCAGGACCTCTTCGGCGAAGGAAGCTTCACCGGCAAGGGCATCTATGACGTCGCTGCGTTCGAGACGGCGCTGGCCGGGCGGGTGCCCGAGAACGCGCTCCTCTCGCACGACCTCTTCGAGGGCCTGCACGCGCGCGCCGGGCTGGTGTCGGACATCGAGCTCTTCGAGAGCTTTCCCGCCCACCATCAAGTGTCCATCGCGCGCCAGCACCGATGGGCGCGCGGCGACTGGCAATTGGTGCCGTGGATCCTCGCGCCGGGTCCGATCTCCGCCATCGGCCGCTGGAAGATGGCGGACAACCTCCGGCGCACGCTGGTCGCGCCGCTCGCGCTCACCGCGCTGCTGGCCAGCTGGTTCCTACCGGGCGGCCGCGCCTGGGTGTGGACCCTGTTCGTCCTCGCGTCGATGTCCGTCCCCGTCGTGTTCCCCGTGCTCCTCAACGCCCTTCCCCGTCGGACCGGCATCTCGGTGCGCAGCCTGCTCCAGGACGCCGCCGACGACCTCGGGCTGTCGCTGCTCCGGGTCGGCCTGGGGATCGCGCTGCTCCCCGAACTCGCGGTTCGGATGGTCGACGCCATCAGCCGCACCGCCTACCGCCTCCTGGTGTCGCGCCGGTACCTGCTCGAGTGGGTGACCGCCGCGCAGGTCGCGCAGGGCTCCCGCCTGCGGGTCGGGGTCTTCCGTCGGACCATGGGCCCCGCCGCCGGGCTGGCCGCAGGGATCGCGCTCCTCGCCGCCTGGGGCGCCCCGCGTGCCGCGGCCCTTCCGGGCGCCTTTGCCCTGCTCTGGGCCCTCTCTCCGGCCATCGCCTTCGCTATCAGCGCGCCGCCGGTCCCGCGCGCCCGACGTAGCCTGGACGCCGGGCAGGTGGCCTTCCTCCGCCTCACTGCCCGCCGCACCTGGCGCTACTTCGAGACCTTCGTCACCGCGGAGGACCACCACCTGCCGCCCGACAACATGCAGGAGGACCCCACCCGAGCCATCGCCCACCGCACCTCGCCCACGAATATCGGCCTCTACCTGCTCTCGCTCGCGTCGGCCCACGACCTGGGGTGGATCGGCCGCCAGTCGTTCCTGCGCCGCGCCGAGTCAACCTTCTCCAGCTTGGAGGCGCTGCCCCGCCACCTGGGCCACCTGTACAACTGGTACGACACCACCACGCTCGCGCCCCTGCCCCCCCGGTACGTGTCGACGGTGGACAGCGGGAACCTCGCGGGCCACCTCCTCGCGTTCGAGAGCGCTTGCCTGGAGTACGCCGCGGCGCCTCCGCCGCGCGCCCAGGCCCTCGCCGGCCTCGCCGACGCGCTGCGGGCGACCCGGGCCGCCACCGCTGCGACCGGAGACGATGTCCGGGCCGGATCTGTCCGTCGGCGGGTGTTGGACGAGGTCACCGACGAGATCGCGGCCCTTCTGGCGAGGGTCGAGCACGGCGACGAGGGCTGGACCGGCCTCCGCGGCGCCGCCGAAGTCCTGGTGGACGCAGCCACCGCACTCGCCCACGAGCGCGGCGGCGCCGCGTACGCCGATGTCCTCGAGTGGGCGATCGCGCTGCATGACGGCATCGCCGACCACGCCGACGAACAGGCCTCTCCGGAGCCGCTTGCCACGCGCGCCGAGCGCCTGACTCGGGTCGCGGCGCGCGCCGGGGCGTTCGCGCGCGGGATGCAATGGGGTTTCCTCTACGACCCTTCCCGACGCCTGTTTCCGATCGGCCAGAACATCGAGACGGGACGCGCCGACGCCGGAGCTTACGACCTGCTCGCGTCAGAGTGCCGGCTCGCCAGCTTCCTCGCCATCGCTCAGGGCGACGTGCCGGTGAGCCACTGGTTCCGGCTCGGGCGCGGCCTCACGCCCGCCGGCGCCGGCTCGGCGTTGGTGTCCTGGTCGGGTTCGATGTTCGAGTACCTGATGCCGGAGCTCGTGATGTCGGTGCCCGAGGGCAGCCTGCTCGCCCAGACCGACCGCCTGATCGTCGCCCGACAGATCCGCTACGGTGCGGCGCGGGGCGTGCCCTGGGGCATCTCGGAGGCCGCCTACAACGCCCGCGACGTCCAACTGACCTACCAGTACGCCAACTTCGGCGTGAGCGGCCTCGGCCTCAAGCGCGGGCTCGCCGATGACCTGGTGGTGGCTCCATACGCCACCGCCCTCGCCGCGATGGTGGACCCGGTGGCCGCCGTGGCCAACCTGGTGCGGCTCGCCGAGGTGGGGGCGGCCGGTCGTTACGGCTACTACGAATCGGTCGACTACACGAAGAGCCGTCTCCCCGACGGCGCCGCGTACGCGGTGGTGAAGGCGTTCTTCGCCCACCACCAGGGCATGTCGCTGGTGGCGCTCGCCAACGTCGTGGGCGACTACCCGATGCGGCGCCGCTTTCATGCCGCCCCGCTCGTGCAGGCGACCGAGCTGCTCCTGCAGGAGCGCACGCCCCGCAACGTGGCCGTGGCGCGGGTCCACACCCTGGAGGCGGGCCTGCACCTGCACGTCCAGGAGGTGGTGATGCCCGTCCTCCGCGAGTTCAGCTCCCCCCACGACCCGCTGCCGGTCACCCACCGCCTCTCCAACGGCGCCTACTCGGTGGTCCTCACCACGGCCGGCTCCGGGCAGAGCTCGTGGAACGGACGCGCGGTGACACGGTGGCGCGAGGACGGAGCGCTCGATGCGTGGGGCTCGTTCCTCTACGTGCGCGACGTCGACTCGGGCCGCCTCTGGTCTGGCGGCCACCAGCCGGTGGGCGTGGACGGGGACGCGTACGGGGTCAGCTTCCACATTCATCGGATGGAGATCCGCCGCCGGGACGGCGCGATCACGTCCGCGATGGACGTGGTGGTCTCCGCCGAGCACGACGCCGAAATCCGGCAGTTGACCCTCACCAACCACGGCCATCGGGTGCGCACCCTGGACGTCACCTCCTACGCCGAGGTGGTGCTCGCGCCCCAGGCCGCCGACGTCGCCCACCCGGCGTTCTCCAACCTGTTCGTCGAGACCGAGTTCGATCCCACGATCGGCGCGCTCCTCGCATCCCGCCGCCCACGGGGGCCCGCCGAGGCCCGGATCTGGGCGGCGCACGTCTCAGCGGTCCACGGCTCCGCGTCGTCGTCCGCCGGCGCGGGTGTTCAGTTCGAGACCGACCGCGCGAGGTTTCTGGGTCGAGGGCGGACCCCTCGGAACGCTGCCGCCATCGTGGACGGGCACCCGCTCTCCAACAGTGTCGGCTCCGTGCTCGACCCGGTGTTCAGCCTGCGTCGGCGGGTGGTGCTTGCCCCGGGCGAGGTGGTTCGCGTGACCTTCTCCACCCTGGTCGGCGTCGATCGGGATCGTCTGGCCGCGCTGTGCGAAGTCCACCGGGATCCGGGGATATTCGAGCGGACGGCGGGCCACGCGTGGACCCACGCCCAGGTCCAGCTCCGCCAGCTGGGCATCGATCCCGAAGAGGCCCAGCTCTACCAGCGGCTCGCCTCCCGCGTGATGTACGCGGGCCCCACGATGCGCGCGGCACAGGACGTGCTCGCCCGCAACCATCTCGGCCAGTCGGCCCTCTGGAAGCAGGGCATCTCGGGCGACCTCCCCATCCTGGTGGGGCGGATCACCACGCTGGAGGACCGGGATCTGGTCCGGCAGCTCGTGCACGCCCACTGCTACTGGCGGTTGAAGGGCCTGTCGGTGGACCTCGTCCTCCTCAACGAGCACGCTCACACCTACGGCGACGACCTCCACACCGAACTCGAGGCGGTCGTGCGGGCGAGCCACATCGCCGGAATGGAGAACGGGGTGTACCTGGTGCGCGGAGAGCACCTCGCCGACGCCGATCGTGACGTGCTCCTGACCGCCGCCCGGGTGGTGGTGGATGCGCGGAACGGGGCGCTCTCGGACCAGATCCTGCGCCAACTCCGGCACGCCCCAGGGGAGCCGCCCCGGCGGCCGATCACCGCGTCGGTGGGCCCGGATGTCTCGCCGCCGCGCCTGGACCTGGAGTTCTTCAACGGACTGGGCGGGTTCTCGAAGGGGGGGCGCGATTACACCGTCGTGCTCGGCGCCCGGCAGTGGACGCCGCTCCCGTGGGTGAACGTGATCGCGAACCCACAGTTCGGCTTCGTCGTCTCGGAGTCGGGCGGGGGGTTCACCTGGGCGGACAACAGCCATGAGAACCAGCTCACGCCGTGGTCGGACGACCCGGTGAGCGACACCCCCGGCGAGGTGGTCTACGTCCGGGACGACGAGACGGGCGAGACCTGGACCGCCACCCCGCTCCCCATCCGCGAGGGCGCTCCGTACGTGGTCCAGCACGGCCAGGGGTACACCTCGTTCACCCACGAGAGCCACGGGATCGCGCTCGAACTGGTGCAGTTCGTCCACCCGCAGGACCCGTTGAAGGTGTCGCGGCTGCGGCTCCGCAACCTGTCCGGGCGCGGACGTCGGCTCACCGTCGCGGTCTACGTGGAGTGGGTGCTGGGCACGTCCCGGGGAACGGCGGTGCCCTACGTCGTCACCTCCATCGACCCCGAGACCGGCGCGTTGCTGGCCCGGAACGCCTGGCAGAGCGACTTCGCCGATCAGGTCTGCTTCCTCGACCTGGGGGGGCGCCAGGAGCGCCACTCCGGCGACCGCGTGGATTGGCTCGGGCGGAACGGCGACCGTGCCGCGCCGGCGGGGCTGGGACCCGACCACGACGGGAGCGGCGCGGTGGGCGCGGGCTTGGACCCGTGCGGGGTGCTCCTCACCACGGTCCGCCTCCTTCCCGGGGAGCAGCAACGGGTGGTGGCGCTCCTCGGGCGGGCCGGAAGCGCGGCGGACGCGACCACGATGGTGCGCCGCGCGCGCGCGATGGACCCCGACCGCGTGCTCGCCGACGTCGAGTCGGGGTGGGACGACGTGCTGGGCAGGCTCCAGGTCCGGACACCCGACCGCGCCATGGACTGCCTGCTCAACCGATGGCTCCTGTACCAGACGCTCTCGTGTCGGGTGTGGGCCCGGGCCGGCTTCTACCAGGCGGGCGGGGCCTACGGATTCCGGGACCAGCTGCAGGACGGGATGGCGCTCGGGCTCGCGGCCCCGGCCACGGTGCGCGCGCACCTGCTGCGCGCCGCGGGGCGCCAGTTCCCCGAGGGCGACGTCCAGCACTGGTGGCACCCCCCGTCAGGCAAGGGGGTGCGCACGCGGTTCAGCGACGACCGGGTGTGGCTCGCCTACGCGACCGCCCACTACCTGGACGTCACCGGCGACGGCGCGGTGCTCGACGAGCAGGTGCCGTTTCTGGACGCTCAGGTGTTGGGGGCCGGCGTGGAGGACAGCTACCAGGAGCCCGGCGTGTCGCCCACGGTGGGGTCGGTGTACGAGCACGTGGCCCGAGCGCTCGACGCCAGCCTCGAGGTGGGCGCGCACGGCCTGCCCAAGATGGGCGGCGGCGACTGGAACGACGGGATGAACCGCGTGGGGAGCGAAGGGAAGGGGGAGAGCGTATGGCTCGCGTGGTTCCTCATCGCCAACCTCGACTGCTGGGCGCCGATCGCAGAGGGCCGCGGCGACGCGCTCCGGGCCTCGTCCTGGTCCGCCCACGCGGCGCACCTCCGCGCCGCGGTGGAATCCGAAGGCTGGGACGGGGACTGGTACCGACGCGCGTTCACGGACGACGGCGTTCCCCTCGGCTCGGCCGGTGGGGTCGAGTGCCGGATCGACTCGATCGCCCAGTCCTGGGCGGTGTTGTCGGGTGCCGGTCGGGCCGACCGCGCCACGCGGGCGATGGCCGCGGTGGACGCCCACCTGGTCCGGCGTGCCGACGCGCTCGTCCTGCTCCTCACCCCGCCCTTCGATCGCACCACGCTCGAGCCCGGCTACATCAAGGGCTACGTCCCCGGCGTGCGCGAGAACGGTGGGCAGTACACCCACGCCGCGCTCTGGGTGGTGATGGCCTTCGCCGCCCTGGGCGACGGCGACCGGGCGGCCGAGATCTTCGCCATGCTCAATCCGATCCAGCGCACTGCGACCCGGGCGGGCACCCACCGGTACAAGGGCGAACCGTACGTGGTCGCTGCCGACGTTTACGCCGCCGCCGGCCACGTCGGCCGCGGGGGCTGGACCTGGTACACCGGATCGGCGTCTTGGATGTATCGGGCGGGCGTGGAGTCGATCCTCGGGGTGTTGGTCCGGGTGGACCGGGTGCGCCTGAACCCGTGCATTCCCGCCCACTGGCCCGGCTACGAGGTGACCCTGCGCCATCGGACGTCCCAATACACCGTCACCGTCGTCAATCCGATGGGGGTGAATCGTGGGATTCAGTCCATCCGGGTGGACGGCGTGGAGCTCCCGGGCGGTTCGGAGGCGTTCGACCTCGTCGATGACGGCGCCCACCATGCCGTGATGGTCACCCTCGGGCCGCGTAGGCCCAGCACTCGCGAGGAATGAGGCCGCCGCCGGCGCCCTCTCGTAGCCCTCCACTGCTGGACCGGACTACGTGCCGAACTCGAAGCGTTGCGGCGGTGGGCGGGGCTGCCCTGGTGGCTGCGCCTGCTCTGCGGGCGATGGAAAGCAACGGCCCT
>JAYVAS010000721.1:0-2254 GCA_043750895.1 Pseudomonadota bacterium | reverse complement strand
CTACGCGCTGACCCACGCCGGCGTCGGCGTCGGGGCTCGAGCGCTGTCCGCCGTCTGGTATGCGGACTTCACCTCGATGCCGCCCGTCTTCGCGCGCATCTCCAGCGTGGCGCGGATCTTCGCGAACTCCACGGCGTCCATCCGGTCCGAGAGCGGGAGGAAGGTGGTGGTGGGCGACGACGTGGTCGCGTAGACGGTGTGCCAGCCGAGGTCGATCGTGCGGGAGCGGGAAGCCAAGGTTCACCTCTGAAGTGTAGCGACACTACCGGCTGCGCGCGCTGCAACCCCTGTGCCGGGGTTCTTCCAGGAACCATGTCGTTGCTGTGGTCAGCTTCGTCGAGTCCCGTGTCTTCGACAAGTCCAAGTCGCGTTTCGATCCCGGACCAGGTCTCGCAGAACTGGGCTTGTCCGCGGTGCAGGCGAGCAGGTGGAGCAGGAGGGGGATCATGGGGTCCACGGCTCCACCTTACGGCCCATTCCCGTCGATGGTGATGACCCCGAAGATGTTGGCGGTGCCGATCTGGCCCACCAGGGCGTTGGCGTCGGCGGTGGGCAGGTTGGGGTTGCCGGTGATGACGAGGTTGCCGTTGATGGCGCGGAGCGCGCCCAGGGACGCGATGTCGGTCAAGCTGAGGTTGTCGGTCAGGGTGAGATCCCCGTCGACGACCTGGAGTTCTTCGAGACCCACGAGGTTTTCGAGTCCGGTCTGGTCGAGGTTGAGCTCGGTGAAGGTGGAGTTGCCGGCGAGGGCGGAGATGTCGGTGAGGTTGGGGGTGTCGATGAGCTGCGCTGCGCCGACGGAGACGGGGCCGAGACCGTCGAGGGAGGTGAAGGAGTCGGAGTAGGAGACGTAGATTCCGCCGATCGATGTCAGTGAGTCAGGTAGGGTGGTGAGGTCTGCCAACGTGTTCACCCCGGTTATAGAGAGCCACGCCGGCAGGGTCGCGATGGGGTCTAAAGGGGTCAACGTTGTGACGGTGCTGTTTCCGATGGTGAAACCATCGACTGTCGTGAGTCTGGGGGCTCCCTCGAGCGTGGTGAGGCCCTCGGAGCTGATGTATGGCACCGACTCCAGCGAGTCGAGCCCTTCCAGCGAGTCCATCCGTTCGAAGACGAGGTACCTGCCGATACGCGTGAGTGCGCCGAGGCCGACGAAGCTCGTGTGGGCGCCGTACCAGTTCCGAACCCAGATGTCGCGAGCGACCTCCGTGACGTTGTCCAGCCCCGTGAAGCTGGTCAGGCTCGGGTTTGAATAGATGTCGAGGTCTCCGTTGATCCGGGTGAGTCCTTCCAAGCCATGCAGGTTGACGAGGTTGTTGGCGCCCTGGATCGTGACGTCGCCGCCGACGTGACACAGGCACGCCATAGGGGCGAGGTCAACCATGTCGTTGCTGTGGTCAGCTTCGTCGAGTCCCGTGTCTTCGACAAGTCCAAGTCGCGTTTCGATCCCGGACCAGGTCTCGCAGAACTTGTCGACGATGGGAGGCCATCCGGCGTCGAAGTCCCCGCCATAGTCCACATACAGGTCCCCCTCGCCGCACTCATCCCACCCGTCACAGTCCGAGTCCACACCGTCCGACAGGGTCTCCGTGGCGTCCGGGTTCAGTGTTGCGTCGGCATCGTCACAGTCCCCCGCAGTCAGCGTGCGCCCCTTCGACAGCGCACACTCCTCGACCGCCATGCTCGGATCGCCGTAGCCGTCCCCGTCCCCGTCCGGGTAGGTGGTGAGGGGATCGGGGCACCCGGTGTCGGTCGTGACGGTGTCGGTCGTGACGGTGTCCGGCGGCGAGTCGCGGACCGAGTCGTCGCCGGTGTCGGTCGTCGTGGTGTCGGGGTTGGCGGTGTCGGCCGGGTCGGGCTTGTCGGCGGTGCAGGCGAGCAGGTGGAGCAGGAGGGGGATCATGGGGTCCAGGTCCCCATCCGGTAGACGAGCTTGAGGGGCTGGGTGGGATTTTCGGCTGTCGTGGGGTCGTCGTCTACCTGGCCGTACTGGTAGAAGAGGTGGATGATGACCACGAGGTTGTCCTCGTCGTACTCGCACCACACACACGGGTAGGCGGCCTGCTCGGTCGTGAGGTTGTCCGCCTGGTTGCCGGCGAAGGAGATCCAGGCGGCCGGGTCGTCGGGGTCGTCGGAGCAGGCGGCGGCCCCGATCTGCCGGTTGTCGTAACCGCGGATGGTCCCCTGCTCCCACACCACCCCGATCGGCCCCACCTCCGGGTAAGGGCGGCAGGCGTGGAGGTTGGGGAAGTTG
>JAYVAS010000720.1:0-4655 GCA_043750895.1 Pseudomonadota bacterium | reverse complement strand
CGGGAGGTCCCGCGCCGGAGACAGCAGGCGCAGCTCCAGCAGCGCGAGCGCGGGGACGATCCAGCGGTGACGCCACCCAGCGACCGCACGGCCGGCGATCACCGCGACGGAGACCACGGAGAGGAACGCGAGTCGGTAGACGAGCGAGAGGCTGTCGAAGGGCGGGACCCGCTCCAGCAGGAAGTACGGAAGGGGGACGCCCCGGCGGCCGGAGAGGATCCACGGCGCTCCGTCGCGCACCACGACCGGCCCCGCGGCGAACACTACGCCGAGCCCGAGCGCCGCCCACCAGACGCCCGGCGCGCGCCGCCGGCGGACGAGCCCTCCGGCCGCCACCCCCAGCACCACCCAGCCCAGGTAATGACAGTGCACGTAGCGCTCGCCGTAGCGGCTGATCCGCGCGAAGTCGGGCGACCGGAAATCCCCCGGGGCGAGGAAGCCGACCGGGTCCGCGGCGCCGATGGTGCGACGCACCGTCGACAGCTCGCGCGGGGTCTTGATGCCGACCACATTGTCGGAGGCGGTCGAGAGGCTGCGGGCCGCGAGCGCGACCGGAGCGGCGACGACCACCGCCGTCAAGGCGGCGAGCAGGCCCCACCGACCCACCGCGGGAAGGAGCAGGACCAAGAAGATGCCGGCGTCGACCCCGCCGTACCAGTGGCCGATCCCGGCGACGCCGATCGCCACCCCGGCGGCCACCGCGTTGCGCAGGGTCGCGGCCTCCCGGAGCCGCCAGAGCCGCAGCAGCGCCAACACCAGCCAGCCCTGGCCCACCGCCTCGCTGGCCCCGTTGTGGATCTGCGCCAGCAGCATCGGTGAGGCGGCGACGGTGATTCCGGTGACCCAGCCCGAGCCGGGGGTGACCGCCTCGCCCAGCGCGTGGGCCACCCTCCCGGTGAAGGTGAGGTGGGCCAGCACGAAGCAGGTCCAGGCCGCGGCGGGTCCGAACACGGCGACGAGCGGCAGGGCGAGCACCGCGTTGAGCGGATCGGCCACCCAGAACGCACCGCCGATGGGGATGTTGAGCAAGCCGTCGACCCGAAAGGGGCTGGCGCCCGAGGCGAGCCGCTCCCAGACGAACCACAGCGACCAGAGCGAATCGTGCAGGTCCGTCCGGTCGCCCCCGGGCACCGCGGCCACCGGATGGAGCGCGGCCGGCCACGTGAGGGCCACGGCGAGGAGCAGGTAGGCGGCGACCGTGCGCACCGTCGCTCCGTATACCGATGCAGGCCCCGACGGTCCGGCGTCACCCGTCCGACACTTCTCCCTCAGTTCTATGGAGAACTCGAAGGGAAACTGCAGCGTCCCTCAGAAAAGGCGGGGTAGAACCGTGGTCCGAAACGGTCTGCTCAAAATTTGAGCACCCTACAAACACTGTGTTTTCAAGCATTTGTAGGAATTGGTACTCCGAATCCCGCGGCGACCTACTTATCCATAGTTATGGGCAAAATTGGCCCTCGTGCGAGGTCGGTCCCGAGACGTTACCCGCCCCGCGGAGGTTCCATGACTCGAATTACTGCTCTTGTGCTCGTCTCTACGCTCGTTTTCGCCGGCGCCTGCAAGAAGAAGGAGGCTGAGACGGCCCCCGCCAGCGGCGGCGGCAACGTCCTGAAGGGCGCCACCGTCCCCGACGACGCCAACGCCCGCGCGTTCGCCACCAACGTCCTGACGCACAAGGCGATCGACATCCGCCCGATGGACAGCGGCGAGATGGCCTTCGTCTACAAGTCGCTGTCCTTCACCGCCGAGAACAACGGCTGGATGGCCGAGGCCGTCGTCGGGCAGGGCCAGGACAGCTTCACCTGCCAGGAGTTCGGGGCCTGGGAGATCGTGACCGCCGAGTCGGCGGAGTCCGGGACCATGAACTGGACGGTCAACAAGACCACCTGCGCGGGCCGCGAAGCCGGCAAGTCCATCCGGGTCAAGGTCGGGCTCAAGGACGGCAACTACGACGTGTCCTTCCGCTAACGGGACCGGACCGGACCGCCGCGCACGTGGCGGTCCGGCTCAGACCGTGATCCGCACCGCGACGGCATCCTGGGAGATGACTTCCTGGGTGCCCGTCCGCAGGTCCTTCAGGGCGACGGTGCCCGCCGCCGCCTCGTCCGGGCCCACCACGACCGCGTAGGGAATCCCCTTCCCGGCGGCGTACTTGAACTGCCGACCGAGCCCGCCGGGTTCGCCGAGCCAGGTCTCCACGTCGACCCCCGCCGCGCGCAGCCGCGCGACCAGCGCGAGGGCGGCAGAGGTGAGCGCGGGCGAGAAGAGGGTGACCAGGGCGCGGGTGCGCGTGGGGATCGCCGCCGCGGCCTCCCGCTCCTCGAGGATCACCAGGAGCCGCTCCAGCCCCAGCGAGACCCCCACGGCGGGGACCGCGCGCCCCGAGAACATCCCGATCAGTCCGTCATACCGCCCGCCGGCGGCGACGGTCCCGATCGAGCCGTCCACCAGCTTCGCCTCGTACACCGGCCCCGTGTAGTACGACAGGCCGCGCGCCAGGGCGGCGTCGAACACCACCTGGGTGGCGCCCAGCTCCCCGGCCCGACCGATGACCTCCCGAAGCTCCGCGACCGGCGCCGACCCGGCCGGCCCGAGGACATCGGCGACCCGGTCCAGATCGTCGGCGTGGTCGAGCACCGCCCAGATGCGCGCGATCGCGTCGTCGGGGATGCCGCGCTTCCCGAGGTCGGCGGTCACGCCGTCCTTGCCGATCTTGTCGAGCTTGTCGACCGAGACCAGCACGTCCGACTCGCGCTCGGCGACGCCCGCCGCCGCGACCAGCGCCGAGAGCAGGCCTCGGTGGTTGAGGTGGATACGAAACGCCGGCAGGCCGAGGCGGGTGAGGGCGTCCGACGCCACGGCCAGGCACTCGGCATCGGCGAGCGGAGAGCGAGAGCCCACGATGTCGGCGTCGCACTGGTAGAACTCCCGGAACCGTCCGCGCTGCGGTCGGTCGGCCCGGTAGACGGGCTGCACCTGATACCGTTTGAAGGGAAGGGGCAGCTGGGCGTTCTGCGCCATCACCCGCGCCAGCGGCACGGTGAGGTCGTACCGCAGGCCCAGGTCCGTCTTGCCTTCCAGCCCTCCCGCACCGCGCTCGAGGATGCGGAACAGCAGCTGGTCTCCTTCCGCGCCGTACTTCCCGGTGAGGGTCTCCAGGCGCTCGATCGCCGGGGTCTCCAGCGGCTCGAAGCCGAACCGTGCGAACACGTCCCGGATGGTGGCGATGACGGCCAGGCGCCGATGCATGGCGGCCGGAAGGAAGTCGCGGGTGCCGCTGGCGGCCTGAACGGGCATGGGGCTCTCCGGGAGCGCCGGAGGCTAACCAGCCCCGTTCTTTCGAGCGGAGTAGGCTGCGCGATGCTCGTCGCCCTGATGCTCGCCTGCGCGAACCCGCCCGCGGCCCCCCTCCAGGGGCCCGGCGTCCCCGCGGCCACGCAGACCCGCGCGCAGTGGCCCGCGGATCTGCTCGGGGGGTGGCTGTCCCTCGACGATCTGGACGGGCGATGGGTCGTCTCGGTCCCCTGCAATCACGGCCCGTCCACCCTCGCCTTCGCCGAGGCACCCGGCGCCGGTCGGCTCCATTGGAGCCACGGCCCGAACGACGAGGATTGGACGCTCACGGCGATCACCGAGGAGGACGGCGGCTACCAGGTGGACTTGCGGCCGGCCGAGGGCGCGGTCCAGCGCCACGTCGTCCGGTTCATCGATCCCGACCGACACCACGCCTCGATCGACGGCACGGGCCCGTTCGTCCGCGAGCCGGAGGCCCGCTGGGTCGAGCACCTCTATCAATCCCCCGCGGACTGCGGGCGCACCGACGTGAGTCCCTGGGGTGACGCCAACGCCGCCCCGAACGCCCTCTATCGCCTGGTGTGGATGGACGGCGTGTGGCGGCGCCCGCCTGACTCCGGCACCGCGCCCGAGCTGACCCTCTCCAGCCTCGCCACCCCCCCCGAGCTGCAACGGCGCACCGGGGCGGGCGTGTTCTCCTACCCCCTCGTCACCGCCCGCCACGACCAGGGCCTCTACTGGCTGACCGTCTCGGACGGGACGGGCGGGCGATTCGGGGTGACGATCCGCCCGTGGCAGGTCCCGGAGGCGCTCCCGGCCTTGCCGCCCTCCCGGAACGGCAAACCGTCCCCGACGACCGGCGATGCGCCTACCACCCCCCCTCCGGCGGGAGCCTGGCTGGTCCACTTTGGACGGGAGGGCCTCGACCTCCGTAGCGCATGGGTGACGGAACTGCCCCGATGATGCGGAGGAACGGTTAGACGCCGGACACCGGAGGGTCCGTGTCGGCGGGCTGGCAAATCGTCATCGGTCTGGAGTGCCACGCGCAGCTCGCCTGCGCGACCAAGATGTTCTGCGCCTGTCGGGTGGCGTCGGACGACGCGCCCAACCATGCCGTCTGCCCCATCTGCCTCGCGCACCCCGGGACGATGCCGGCGCTGAACGCCGAAGCCGTCGCCCTCGGCGTCCGGGCGGCGGTCGCCCTCTCGTGTACCGTCCATCCCACCAGTAGCTTCGCGCGGAAGCACTACTTCTACCCGGACCTCCCCAAGGGCTACCAGATCACCCAGGGGGTCCATCCCCTCGCCACCGACGGCGCGCTCCACGTCGAGGACCGACGGTTCTCGATCCGTCGGCTGCAC
>JAYVAS010000719.1:0-4755 GCA_043750895.1 Pseudomonadota bacterium | reverse complement strand
GTGGACGCGAGGTACGCGAAGGGGGACGCATAGTCGAACCAGAAGTCGAGCTTCATGCCGAGGCCCTCAGCGCCGCTTCCACGAAGTGCTGTCGATCGGAGCCCCACCACAGCCGCCCCTCTACGACGTAGGCCGGGGCGCCGAACACGCCGAGGGTGATCGCCTCTTCGGTCAGGACGCGGAGCGGCTCGCGCTGCGCCTCGAGGTCCACGTCGCCGGCGATCTCCCGGACCACGTCGTCGTTCTCGACGGCCCGGCCCTCGACCCAGTACGCCCGGAAGAAGGCGTGGATGATCGCCGGGTCGTTGCCGCGCGCCAACGTGGCGCGCAGGGCCGAGACGGTTCGCCGCGGATGCTCCATCGGGTGGTGGATGAGGACGCCGGCCCGGGAGGCGAGGCGGAGCTGGTCGACGAAGAGGTACCGCACCTTGGGCGCCGGGAGGCTCGACGCGAGGTTCTGGGCGGTGTTCACCGCGCGGAACACGCCGCCGAGCAGCATCGGGCGCCAGCGCAGGGTGGCGCCGGTCCGCGCGGCCAACGCCTCCACCTCGGTGGAGGCCACGTAGGCGTAGGGGCAGGCGTAGTCGAACCAGAAATCGAGGGTCGGCATCCTCCCTGCCTAATCTTTTGACAAGCGGGCCGATGGGCCTTCGATGCCCCTGGGGTGGGACTTTTGGGCCGGAAGTCTTGACGTGTCAAATCTTTCGGCATTGGAGCTTGGTTGTTACCGTCGCGGCTTGCCCGGGTGGCGCCCTGTTTCTTCGTGTCCTCCGCACCGTCTTCGGGGCCGTCCTGGTCGCGGTGATCGCCATCGTGACCACCGGCGCCGCGACCCCGATGGAGGCCGAACCGACGCCGATCCCCTCCGTTTCCAGTCCGGCCGAGCTGCTCGCCGCCCGGGTGGCGGACGCCCAGGCCCTGCTCGCGGTGGATCCCGCGTCCGCCCGCGGCGTGGCCGAGTCGCTGCTGGGGGACCTCACGCTCGTCCGCACCGCGGTCGCCCCCGAGCTCGACCCCGACAACGTCGAGGCCGTGGCCCTCACCCTGGTGGGCCTCCGCAACCGGGCGATCGAAGCGCTGCTCCCGGCCGTCGAGGGCGCTGGCGCTCGTTTCATCGCCCTGGTGGCGGACGGCGCGGTGTGGTCCGATTGGCGGTGGGGCGTGCCCAGCTCGGTCACCATCGCCCAGGCCATCCTTGAGAGCGGCTGGGGCAAGTCGGCGCCCGGCTACAACCTCTTCGGCCTGAAGGGCGAGGGGCCGGCCGGGAGCACGCTACGCGCCGTCATCGAGTACCGGGGCGGCGTGCGCGGACGGCGCACGGCGCACTTCCGCGCCTACGAGGACTTCTCACAGGCGATGCGCGACCATGGCCGGATCCTCGGCGAGGCCGAGCGGTACGCCCACGCCCGCACCGTGTCCCACGACCTGGTGGCCTACGCCCGCGCCCTCACCGGGACGTACGCGAGCGACCCCCGCTACGGCTCCAAGCTGCTCGAGCTCATCCGCGTACGGAAGCTCGACCAGTACGACTTCACGCCGCCCCCGCCGATCGGGGAGTAGCCCTCCGGTCGGGGCCGTCCTTAGAGACAGTCCCCGCTCAGCCAGGGCGCGAACCCGCCCGACACCGGCTGCAGACCGTCGCGACCTTCGAGGTGCGCCGACCAGCCCACGGGGAGGTCGGCGTCGGCGATCGTGGCCGCGTCGGAGGTCGAGCGCGGGAGGGGCTGCCACAAGAAGGTGTAGACGCCGACGTTGGTGCAGGCGAGCCCGAGGAGGGCGTCGGTGGCGGGGTCGAAGCCTGCGGTGCCGTCGGCGTCGGACCAGGCCACCGGCCAGAAGCGGCCGCTGGTGGGCCCGTCGGCGCCTTCGAGGGTCGCGGGGGGCGGCGGGCCCTCGAGGGCGACGGAGAACCGCTCCCCGTCGGTGGTCATCATCGGGGTGATGTACGCGGAGAGCGTCGCGTCGGCGTCGGTGAGCGCGGCGAGGGCGAATCGGCCGGCGCCGAGGTCCCCCGAGACGTTGCCGCGGACCACGATGCGCGTCACCGGCAGGAGCCGGTCGGCGGCCTCCGCTCCGCGCCGGAGTGGCGCGAGGAGCGGCTTGTCATCGGGCTGCGGGATGGAGAGCTGCCAGCGCGGCATCCCGCCGTCCACCCCGGGGACAACGATGAGGCGCTCGGGGGCCACGTCGAGGATGGTCTCGGCGCGGCCGTCCTCGAGCATACGGCGCGCCACCACGCGGTACTCCGGGACCGCCTCGGGGTCGTTGGGGTTCATCCGGGCGGGGGGGAGGGCGATCAGCGCGGCGCCCTCGACGACCTCGCCCCAGGCGACCACCCGGTCGCGGCCGTCGGGGAGCGGGGCGGTGATCTGGATGAGCACCGACGGCTCGTCGCCGAGGTAGCGGACGGGGAGAAGCGGCCCCACCGCGGGCTGGTCCTCGTCCTTGGCGTCGGCCTCCACCCCGAGGAAGGTGTCCTGACCGAGGCCGCCGGCGGGGGCGCAGCCGAAGAAGACGAAGGGGAAGAGCGGGAAGAGGAAGGTCCGGTACATACAAACTCCTTCAGCGCGGGGTCCGCGGGCCGATGGGGCACGGTTCGAGTCCCAGATCGGCCGTTCGCGGCGCGCGCATGAGGGGCGACCGAAAACGCGTTAGGCATGGGCCCCTGGAGGTGGAATGGCTGCCGCGTACCTCGACTGGCTGGTGGAGATCTTCGACGACGCCCAGGTGCCGTACACGCCGGAGACGGCGGAGTACCTGGACCTCTCGCTGCGCAAGCTGGTCAAGGCGCCCACCGAGCCCGAAGAGGAGGTCTACCGTCGCCTGCGCGAGCGCTGGCTCAAGCACGGCCTCCCCGGTCGGCAGTTGCTGACGGCGTTCCTGCGTGACGAGGTCTACGCGCGCCGGGACTCGCCGCTCCGCCCCAAGGAGGGGGAGGGCTACTACACCAACGACTACAAGATGACCGCCGAGCCGCCCCGCCGGAGCTGACGGCTCGTCCGGGCGTCGTGCGGCAGCCTGCTAACGCACGTACGGCCGGCGCAGGTGCGCGATCTGGTCGGCGACGCCCTTCCAGCCCAGGTCGTCGTCGTATTGCAGCCCGACCAGGCCGGCGTGATTGGCGCCCGCCACGTCCGTCTCGGGGTCGTCTCCCACGTGCACCGCGTTCCGTGGCGACACGCCCGCGCACGCGCACGCCAGCGTGAAGATCTCGGGATCGGGCTTCTGGACCTCCACCTCGGCCGAGCACACGAGGATGGGGAACATGCGGTCCAGCGCAAAGCGGTTGTAGAGGGTGCGCAGGCGGGTGTCGAAGTTGGAGATGATGCCCAGCCGGACGCCGCGGCGCGCGAACCCCGCGAGCACCCGGAGCGCCTCGGTGTCCACCCACCACGCGCGGGGGTGGGCGTAGTGCTCGTAGAGGGCCTCGTTGAGCGCGGCGTCGTCGGCGCCCACCGACGCGGCCACCACCCCGGCCCAATAGGCCCGCCCGTCGCCGACCTGGGCAAGCCCCCGTCTGAGCCTCAGCGCGGCGCGGAACTGATGCTCGACCACGACGGGGTCGGCGTCGATGCCGTGGGTCCGCGCGGCCCGGGCGTAGGTGACCCCGACCGGCTCCCGGGGTTTGAGCAGCGTGTTGGCCGCGTCGACGAAGACCGCTTTCACGTCCACCCGAAGAACCTCCGGGCCCCGGCGCGCACCGACGTGCCGACGAGCGCCCCGAGCAGCCAGCCGGCCAGCACGTCGGTGGGCCAGTGCTGCCCCGAGACCACGCGCCCCACGCCGACCACCGCCGCCACCGCGCCGAGGGCGGGGCTCGCGGCCGCGGCGGCGAGCGCAGCCGTGTTCGCAGCGTGCGCCGAGGGCATACCGAACCCGGAGCCGCAGGGACGGTCGAGGTCGAGCGCCATGACCGCGCAGGGGCGGGAGCGCGCGAGGAGCGGCTTGAGCGCCTCCGCAGCCAGCGTGTTGCTCAGCGCCGCGGTGATCGCCAGCACCACCAGCAGGCGAGGCTCCCGGCGGTGCACGGCCAAAGCACAGAGCCCGGCCACGAGCACCAGCGCCGCCCACGGCTCGGCCAGGAAGCTCCACAGCGGCCGCAGCGGGGTGCCGTTGAGCATGTTCAGGGCCGAGGTGACCGCGGGGTCCATGGTCAGGGCGTGTCCTTCTCGACCGAGTGCTCGCGGGTGTCGACCTGCCGGCCGTAGCGATCGTAGATGGTCGCCCGGTCGAGCTTGTTGTTCCAGACCGGACCCGCGGACCCGAGGTACACCTCGATCTGCCGCTCGGGATCGGCCTGGTTGGTGCCCACCCCGGAGTGCAGCTTGAAGGTGTTGCCCGGGGGGACCAGCAGGCTGGGGAACACCCAGTTGTTGCCGTTGATGTCCGCGATCCGGTAGCCGGCGAGGTCGAGCGGCTTGGGCGCCACGTTGCAGATGCGCAGGTACTCCCCGTTCACGTTCTCCCGGTCGTCGCCGTCGGCGTTGGCGTGGAAGGAGGTGATGTGGAGGTCCCCCTGGTAGCGCGCGGTCGACCACACGCCGCGCCGGGCGGCGCGCGCGCGTTCCTGCGCGGCGATCATGGCCGAGACGTCGGTGGAGTCGGGCGGGATCACGAAGAGGTGGCCGAACCCCAGCTCGAGCAGGTGCTCGGAGAGGTTCTTGCCGTCGACGAAGACCCCGGCCACGAGGCGGCCGTAGCCGTCACGGGTGACGGCCCCGTAGCGGAGCTCGACGGTCTTGCCGGAGACGAAGG
>JAYVAS010000718.1:0-3205 GCA_043750895.1 Pseudomonadota bacterium | reverse complement strand
CCGGTTGTTGCCGCTCGTCTACGTCGACGGTGTCTACCTGGGCGGGCTCGCCGAGCTCCAGAAGCTGACGTCGCTCCCGCTCCTGCACTGAGCACGCAGCCATTCTCGACGCGCCGATGAGATTCGCTTTCGGCGCCCGCGCGATCCCGGGTCGAACAGGGTGAACCGAATGTCGGTCCCAGAATCCGAACTCCGAGAACTCTACGTGCGGTACGCCCCAGTCCTCCACTATCGCGCCCGGTCCATCCTCGGATCGGAGGAGGCGGCCGCCGACGCGGTCCAGGAGACGTTCGCGCGCGTCATCCGCCACTGGGAGCAGTTCCGCGCCGAGGCCTCCCCCCTGACCTGGATGTACCAGATCAACACCAACTGGTGCCTCAACCAGCTCAGAAACCGCAAGGGCCATCAACGCACCCACACGAACCGCGCCGAAGAGCTGGGCGCGTCGGCGGTGAACGACGCCGACGTGGGACGGGCGATGGATGCGAGCAGCCTCCGGGATCTGCTCCGGGACGAGGATGACGAGACGCGTCGCATCGTGATCCACCTCTACTTCGACGACTTCACGAGGGAGGACGCTGCGAAACTCATCGGGATCAGCGTACCGACGCTGCGGAAACGCCACGACGCATTCCTGAAACGCGCCCGACGCATCCTGGGTGTATCACTCCTGGCCGGGCTGGCCGCGCTGCTCTGGTGGACCGGGGTGCGCGGATGAGGCCCGTCAACGACGGTTCCCGCCCCTCCCAGTTGGAGCTGGGTCGTCGCTACGCGGGCGAGCGCCCGGGACCGGTGGACGCCACGTTCGCGGCGGCGATGCAACAGACCGTGGTGGAGCCGTTCGACTACACCGCGTTGCGGGCTCGATCCGAGCGGCTGGTGGACCTCCCGCCCGCGGTCGCTTCGCCACCCCGCTGGCGGTCCTGGTTCGTCGTCCCGACGCTGCTCGCGGCCGCGGCCGCGCTGTTCCTCGTCGTCTCCCCGCCCCCCGACGATCGCACGAAGGGCTCCGTAGACCTCGACTTCTACGTGCTCCGGGACGACCAGCCCCTCCTCGGGGACCCGACCGCGCCGCACGCCGCCGGCGACCGCCTGCAATTCAGCTACCTCGCAGGCGGCTACGACCGCGTGGTCCTCCTCTCTGCCGACGGTGTGGGAACCACCACGGTGTACTTTCCATCTGAGGGTGAGGATCCCGTCCCGGTGTATGCCGCAGGTCGACACGTGCTCGACCAGTCGGTCATCCTCGACGACGCACCCGGTCCGGAGGTCTTCGTCGCCTGCTTCGGGGAATGGTCGGTGAGCGAGGCGCGCGACCGGGTCGAGGCCGCGTGGCAGGCCGGGGGCAGCCGGGGGGTGCATGCCCTTGCCGACGCCGACCCGTCCATCGCCACCATCACCGTGGAGAAGGAGTGATGGTGCTCTCGCTCCTCCTGGCGTTTCCGGCGGAGGCCGCGGTTCAGCGCTGGGCCGTCCTCGTCGGGAACAACGAGGGGGGCGCGGGCGCCGAGCCGCTGTACTTCGCCGAGCTCGACGCGCGGAAGATGCAGCGCATCCTCACCGATCAGGGTGGCGTCTCCGACCCCGACGCGCGCGTGCTGTTGGGCAAGGGCCGCAACGAGGTGCTCTTCGCGATGGGCGCGCTTCGTGAGCCGATCGCTGCGGCCCGGGCTCGGGGCGACCAGACCGTCGTGTACTTCTACTACTCGGGTCACGCCGACGACACCCAGCTCCAGCTGGGCCGCACGGGCATCACCTGGGTCGAGCTCGAGTCGATGTTGGAGAAGAGCGGCGCCGACGTACGCGTGGCCCTCGTCGACGCCTGTCAGTCGGGCACCATCACCCGGGCCAAGGGCGGCACCCTCGCGCCCGGCTTCGTGTTCGACGTCTCGGAGCGCCTCGACTCCTCGGGCACGGTCATCATCACCTCCTCCACCGGCGACGAGGCCAGCCAGGAGTCGGACGCCATCGGTGGCAGCTACTTCACGCACTTCCTCGCCTCGGCGCTGACCGGAGCCGCCGACGAGAACCGGGACGGGCAGGTGACACTGAGTGAGACGTATCAGTACGTCTACCACAAGACGGTGTTCGAGACCGCCGGCACCCGCTCCGGAACCCAGCACCCCACCTACGAATGGAAGCTCTCCGGCACGGGAGACCTGGTGATGACCGAGCTGGACCGGGCTGGTTCCAGCCTGGTGTTCCCGGCAGGGAACCCGGGAACGTTCGCGGTCTTCGACCAGGATCACCGCTTGTTCGTCGCCGAGGTGGACGTTTCGGACACCGACCGTCGCCTTGCGCTGCGCCCCGGTCGGTACCTGGTGCAACGACGCTTTCCCACCTGGCTCGCGGTGGCGAAGATCAACGTCCCGGTCTACGGCTCGCTGACCCTCGACGGAGACGCCTTCGTGCGCACCGAGTACGAGGAGGACCTCGCCAAGGGGTCCATCGACAAGGTGATCGCGCAAGCCAAGCTCCCGCAGCTCTCGGTCCAGGTGGTGACCGGCGGCCGGGGCTTCATGGACGCCGGGGTCCAGGCCTCGTACTTCCCCTCCACCCCCGTCGCGGGCGTGCGCACGCGCTTCAACTGGCGCTCCGGGCAGTGGATTGCGGCGGATGTGGTGGCCGGGAGCGGCACCGGCACGCTCGCGGTGCAGGACCTCCCCTACGGCATTCCCACCCGCGTGAGCTCCGCCGCAGTGGGGTTCGAGGCCGGCTACGCGACCCGGGTCGCCCCCTTCCGGGCCGGCGGGGGCCTGCGCCTGGAGGGGATCTACCTCGAACGTTCGTTTCCCGGGCAGGGCGTCGCCGCCCAGTCGCTGTTCACCATCGCCCCGGGGTTGGTCGGCTGGGCAGGGTGGTACCCCGGACGTTTCGAGCTGGAGTTGCAGCTCCGTACCCACTACCTGCCCTACGTGGTCGACGAACGCGACCGTGGCATGGCGTTCAACGAGCTCCTCCTCGGGCTCGGATGGAGGTTTTGATGCTCGTCCTCACCCTGCTCGCCTGTGGCAACGTGTCCAACGCCGTCTTCGCCGAGGACGCCGAGTTCGTCGCCGCGCTTCCCGCCGAAGATCGCACCACCCTGGACCTCCCGGGCACCTCCCTGGTGAGCGGGACCAAGGCCGAGCTCGGCGAGGTTCCCGAGCTCCTCGCCATCAGCCTCGACGTCGCGGTCACCGTCAACAGCGCGATCTTTGACATC
>JAYVAS010000717.1:0-5714 GCA_043750895.1 Pseudomonadota bacterium | reverse complement strand
GGCTCACACCCACCCCCCGGTCCCGTCCATGACGTCGCCGTCGGCGTCCAACTGCGCGGGCATGCGGAGCACGGCCCGACTCGGGTGGTCTCCGTCCTTGCTCGACGCCCGATAGGCGTTTGCGTCGAGGATGGCAGTGAACGGGTGTGGAACCTGATTTCGCTCGGTGAAGGCCCGCGCGGCCGCGCCCATCCGGCGTCGAAGCTCGGGGTCGAGCAGGCTGGTCATCGCCGTCGCCAGCCCCGCCACGTCGCGCCCGCTCACCACCAGGCCGGTGCGGCCATCCTCCATGAGCTCACACGGCCCGCCGACGTTGGACACGATGACGGGCAGCCCGGAGGCCTGCGCTTCGAGGGGGGCGTTCCCCCAGGTGTCGGTGGTGCTCGGAAACACCTTCACGTCCGCTGATGCGAGCGCGTGGGCGAGGTCGGCGCCGTCCAGAAACCCGGTGAACGTCGCCGGGAGGCCTCGGAAGAGCCCCTCCAACTCGCGTCGGAACGGTCCGTCCCCCACGAGGATGAAGTGCACATCGGGGTTGGCGGCGTGGACCTGTCGGAACGCAGCGGCGACCAGACGCAGGTTCTTCTCGACGCCGAGGCGACCCACGTAGATGAACTTCACCACCCGGTCTTCGTCGGCCAGCCCAAACCGCGCCCAGTAGCCCGGTCGGCGGTGGGTCGGGTGGAACCGGTTCACGTCCACCCAACGGTCGAGGATGAGCAACTTCCGTTTGCGCAGGCCCCGCTTGTGCAGGAGGCGGGCGATGTACTTCGACGGGACGATCACCTCGTCCACCAGGTGGTAGAACAGGATCATGTAGCGCCAGGCCACGGCCTCGAGCGTGATGTCGTGGGTGTAACTCTCGACGTACTCGGGAAAGCTGGTGTGGTACGTGGACGCCGTCTCGATCTGGAGCACCTTCGCCACGAAGAGGCCCGCCAGCCCGAGGGTCCCGGGCGTCGAGATCTGCATTTTGGTGAATCCCGACTCCTGCACGTACCTGAGCAGGTCCAGCAAGGGCGGGAAGCGCACCTGCAGCCCCTCGTACTCGGGAAAGTCGAGGGTGCGGATGGCGGTGAACAGCTTCAGGCGGCCCTCTTCGACCCAGAGCGCCACCTCGGGATCGAGGAGGTGGAGCGAGCGCTCTTCCTCGGAGACGCAGGTCACGACGGTGAGACTCAGGCCGCGGCGGGGGGCTTCACGGAGCATCCGGCGGATGGTGCCGGTGACCCCGTTGATCTCGAAGAAGGTGTCGGTGAACAGGACCAGTCGCTCGGGGTTCTCCATGTGGAAGGCGGAGCGGACATCGCGGGCGATGAGGCAGTCGCTGCTCTGTTGGAGGAAGGCGATGAGGTAGGGCGCCGACACGAACAGGTTGGACGACACCATCGCCACCAGCTCTTTGATCGCCATGACGAGGTTGCCCCGGCAGGCGAGCCGGAGGTTGTCGAAGTAGGTGGCGAACACCCGGGAGAGCAGCGTGTTCAGCACCAGGAAGATGCGCTCGTCGGCGCCCTCGGTGGCCAGGAGTCGGGTGCGGAAGGGCTTGTCGGCGAGCAGCCGGTAGACCTGGTCGTCGAGGATGTGCTCGAAGGTGCGCCCGGCGCGCGGCGCGGCGCGCAGCGGCGCCGTCCATTGAAACAACAACGCGCGGGCGCGGAACAGGATGCGGTCCACCGTCGAATCGCCGCGGGAGGCGAAGACCAGCCGCATCAACGAGCGGGTCGGGCCGGCGAGACCGATCCCCGCGGCCTCGGCGCGGCCGCGTCTTTCGCTGCCGTCATGGACCAGCTTGAGCAGCGCGTGCGCCAGGGTGACGGGGCCGCCGTGGGCTCCGGCGGGGCGGGTCTCGCCGTGGCGGATGCAGTCGATCAGCCCGTTTGCCGTCGGGGTCTCACCGAGGAAGGGGAACTCGGTCCACGTGCGACCGGGGTTGATGCCGGCGTGGTCGTCCGAGCCCGCCACGATGGCCTTCACCCACGGAGTGAGCCCCTTGGGGACGAGGCCGTGGTCGTTGGCGAACCGCTCGAGGGTGGGTCGGTCGAGCGACCGGACCATCTTGAGGGTCAGGTCGTTGAGGGCGCGGGTGCGCGCGCCATTGTGGACTTCGAAGGTGTTGCAGAGCACCAGCATCCGCTCGATGTGCTCGAGGCGGAGCGACCCGTCGCGCCCGTAGGGGCGGTTCTGGGTGCTCATCAGCGGGTGGGTCATGAACCAGGCGATGCGGTTGGCGCCCGGTCGGCTCGCTTCCGCTGCCGTCTCCGCATCGAGCCAGGCGATCATCTCGTAGACGTTGTCTCGTAGGCGCATGACCTCGGCGAACTGCGCCTCGCTCACGTTGGCCACGGTGATGTGGATCTTGCAGCCGTCCTCCGGGAAGGTCGTGGTGATCTCCGAGCTCATGAACACGTCGGTGTGTCCGGCGTCGAGGATCTCGCGGGCGCCGTCGATCGAGTTGTGGTCGGTCAAGGTCACCAAGCTCATCCCGCGTTCTTTCAGGACGCGGTAGAGCTCGAGCGGCTCGGAGTAGGACTCCGGGATGGAGAACGCGTTCGCCGCGTAGTAGTCCGTCACGTTGGACGCGTGCGAGTGCAGGTGGAAATCCACCTTTCCGGTGCTGGCAGAGATCACGGGTGGCTCCGGTTTGGACCCGCTTGCGATATGCCAGCGGAGCCCAGGTTAACCGAGGCGTTCCCTGCTTATGTGTCCGTTCGGGGAGGAGTTGGTGTCACGTTTGGGCCCGTCCGGAAACAACCCTGTCGCCAGGACTCCCTACTTGTACAGCCCCGCTTCCGCCGTCATGAATCCGAAGGCGTAGCCGAGCGGCGAGTTGATCCGCCACAGCACGTTCCCGTCCGGATCCACCCGGTCCACCTGCCCGCCCACCGCGAAGTCCACCAGGGTGTCCCCGTTGTCGAGGCGGTCCACGTCGCCGAGCACGAAGGTGTCGATCTCGGGGTCGGCGCTATACGACCACACCGCGGTCGCGCTGTCGTCGGTGATGGCGTACTCGAGGGCCCGCGAGCCGTTACGCCCGCCCGAGTTGTCGAAGAGCACCAGGGTGTCGGCGTCCGCGAACTCGAACTGGTGCTGGTGCAGGAACACCTCGCCCGTGGGCTGGATGCGCGCCCCGATGTCTCCCATGGTCCAGGGGCAGGCGCCGGTGGCGCGGTCGATCTTGATGATGGTGGAGAAGTTGCGCAGGGACATGGCGTACATGTCCTCGTCCGGCAGGTAGTCCAGCGCGTTGGCGAAGGTCCAGCCCGTCTCGGACGCGCTGACCACGTCCACGTCGGGGTCGAAGCACATCCACGAGTCCCACACCTTGGTCTGGGTGCCGTCGGGCGCGATCTCCACCAGGGAGTCCCCGCGGATGGGTTCGCCGTTGCTGCCGTCGCGGTACTCGGTGACCATCGCGGTGATGGTGCCGTCGGCCAACTCCAAGAAGTCGTGGGCGAGCAGGGGGACCAGGATCGAGGTCTCGGTGTTGCCGTCCAGGCTCACGCGGACGATCTCCGAGTTGTCCGCCGGATCGCCGGAGACGCTCGCGGCGTTGTAGAGCACGCTCTGCCCATCCACCGAGAGGCGGGCGCGGTAGACGTCCAGGCCGCGACCATCCGGGTAGAACCAGACGATCCGACCGCTGGGGGACACGATGGCGGGGCCGTTGGTGCCGCCGAGGATGGTCATGACCGTCCAAAGGTCGTTGCCTTCGGGGTTGGTGACATCCAGGCTGGGGGTCTCGAGCGGAAGGGGGTCGGTCGAGACGGTGATCGCCGCCGACTCGGACCCGTCCTCCAGCATCACCTTCAGGGTGATGTCGGTGTCGGGCGGCGCGCCGAGCAGCAGGGCCTGGTGGGTCGTGCTGGCGGTGGTGTCGAGCGGGCTGGCGAGGTCGAAGGCGGTGCCCTCCCCGAACGCGACGTACCCGGTGGTGGGCTCGTCGGTGGTCCAGGTGGCGATGAGCACGCTGCCCATCCCCTCGCTGGGCACGGCGGCGAGGTCCTTCACCGCGACGGACCCGGTGGGGGTGGCGGGCCCGGTGTCGTCTTTGGTGCCATCGACGCAGGCGGCGAGCAGGAAGAGGATCATTGGGCCTCGTAGTAGGGCGAGACGGTGGCGACGAACGGCGGCGCGGGGTTGTAGCAACGCGAACACCGCAGGGCGAGCAGCCACTGGCCGCCCTCGTGGAAGCCCGAGAACGCGACGCCGTTCGCGTCGATCGCGGTGGCAAGGTCGGCCTGGGTGCCACCCTCGAGCGCGAGGGTGTACTTCTCGGTGGTCGTGGTCTCGATGTCGAGGAACGCCGTCTCCAGGTCGGGAACGGTGGCGCCTTCGTAGTAGCCCAACAGCACCGAGTCGATGCCGTTGAGGTCGACCGGGTTGCCCTGGCCGTCCACCGTCAGGCCGCCCCAGTCGAGGTTCCACGGGCCGTCGGCCAGCACCGAGACCGGCGTGAGCGAGGCGAGGTCGACGTCGAAGTCGAGCACCCCGCAGCCGGTGGGGACCTCGGCGAGCAGGTTGGTGGAGGAGTCGGTGGGGGCCAGGAAGGTGATCATGCGCGCGCCCACGCCCGCGACCGTCCCGGTGTTGAGCATGACCATGTACGTTCCGCCGGTCGAGACGTACTCGGACGGGACGTCGATGACGGTGCCGAAGAAGGACATCGACGCGATGTTGGCGGAGGTGCCGCCGTCGTTGCGCACCTCGACGTAGCCGTTCATCTGGGACTGCGAGAGGTTGTTGGTGGACAAGCCCTGCGCGACCTGGGCCTGGGTGAGCTGGCCGAAGCGCACCATGCCCACGTTGTCGATGTCCTGGGCGGGATCGAGGTCGTGGCACTGGATGTCCTGCGTGACGCCCGACCAGTCGATGGTGATGTCCACGCCGGAGGCGGTCTCGATGGAGGGGATGTCCAGGGCGCCGACGAAGGTGTAGTTGTTGGCGTCGCCGATCACCACGTCGCCGGTGGGGATGACCGCCCCGGAGTCGTCACCCTTGCCCGGGCACCCGACGAGAGACAAGGCGAACAAGCCCATGAACGGGCGCATCGAGGGGGGCATGAGGTCTCCAGGAGTCAAGGGGGCTAATACGGGCGGTAGCCGTCCTGCCAGTCGTAGGCGAAGGCGAGCGTCTCCGGGTCCCAGGAGGCGAAGGAGACCGCGTCCCAGCCGCCGTCGTCCACCATCATCACCGAGGCGTGGCCGTAGTACTCGGCGACATAGCCGCGCGCGGCGACCACCCCGTTGAGCAGCGCGATGTCGTCGCCACCGTAGCCGAGGGCGGCGCAGCCGACGTCGGACTCGGCGAGGATCGTCGCGTCGGAGAAGACGAGGTCTGCGGCCCAGTCACACACGTCGCAGTCCGTCCGGGTGGCGGTCCAGGAGAGCGCGTAGTGGACGCGGCAGATGTCCTGGTCCTTGTCGCCCAGGAGGTACATCTCCTCGGTGCCCTCGTAGCTGCCCAGCTCGGCGGTGGCGGTGCCGACCACGCCGAAGAGACCCTGCCGCGCGGGGTCGGTGTCGGTGTCCGCGTCCGAGTCCGAGTCCGCGTCGGTATCGGTGTCGGTGTCGGTGTCGGCGTCGGTGTCGGTGTCGGCGTCCGCGTCGGTGTCCACCGTCTTGGTCGCGGAGTCGTCCGTGGCGCCGTCGCAGGCGCCGAGGAACGCGAGGAGGCAGGCGGGCAGAAGGGTGATGCGCATGGGGTCTCCGAGA
>JAYVAS010000716.1:0-4059 GCA_043750895.1 Pseudomonadota bacterium | reverse complement strand
TCGCGCAGCCGCAACAGTTGCAGGTTCTGGTCCGGGGTGACCTGGCCCACGCCGTAGGGGCCCACGAGGTAGGCCCGGGAGTCTCCCAGCGAAACCAGGGAGAGCCGATTTCCCTGGCAGACCGCCGCGACGAGCGTGGTGCCCATGGGGATGTTGTGCTCGATGTCGCCGTCGGCGAGTTTGAGCGCCTGCTCGCAGACCTGGCGGTTGGCACGACGGAGCGCTTCTACCAGCAGGGTGGACACCCGGCCGGCGGGCGCCGAGGCCAGCGACGCGGCGTTCTCGGAGAACCACGCCCGCAGGGACTTGCCGGTGAGCGCCGCCGCGACATCCCCCGAGCCGGCGGTGGACATCGAGATGCCGTCGGCCACCCCGACGAGGGCGAGGGTCGGGTCCCCGAGGAGGAGGAAGGCGTCCTGGTTGGTCTGCCCCTGGAGGCTCTTGATGGTGCCGATGTGGGTGTTGAAGCCCACCGAGATCGCGGCCTGCGGGAAGTGCGGCGCCGAGGCGCGCAACGCGGCGGCGCCTTGGGCGGTGGTGAGGCGCTCGAGCAGCGCGAGTCCGTCGGCGGGGCGCAGGGCCGGGTCGGCCGCGAGGGCGGATTGGGCCACCGCGAGGAACTCCGGGGGCACGCCCGGCTCGACCCCGAGCACGAGGCAACACACGTCGGCGTCGGGCAGGTCCTTCGGGCTGGGGAGGGTGCCGAGGAGCTGCTCGAGCACGAGCCGCATCGCGAACGCGACGTCCTCCCGACGGGAGGCAGGGGAGTTGCCGGGGAGCGCGCCGACGCTGACGCCACCCGCTCCCATGCGCACCGCCGCGCGCTCGCGGATGAGCCCGTCCCCGGCGGCGTGGGCTTCGGCCGTGGCCCGGGCCAGCCGGCGCGCGAAGGGCCAAAGCGCGGAGACGCCCAGCGTGCCCGCACGGGGGAGGGGTGCTTCGAGCATGGCGAGCACGGCGGGATAGTCGATGCCCTCGCGGAGCTGCACCTCGGAGCCCTTCACCTCGAAGCGACCGTCGGCCGCGGCGAGGGGAAGCAGCGCGCTCCACCAGCTGTCGAAGCGCGCTTCGGCGACGATGCGGCGGTCGAAGAGCCAGTCCCGCACCGCGTCCTTGCCGCCGCCGCCCAGGTCGAGGAGCAGGAGCGCGAGGGCGTCGAGGGGCTCGCGGACGAGCAGGGAGCGCGCGATGTCGGCGTCGGCGACGCTGCGCGCCAGGAACCCCCGGGGGTCGATCCGACGGTAGCTGGCCTGGAGTCCGGTCGGTCCCACCCGGGTGGGATGCGCGCTGCCGGGGCGCTCCCACCGGAGCATGGTGACGGCACCGTCCGTGGCGTCCACCGTGGCGAAACCGAACGCCGGGTGGTGGAGGACGTCACCGGCTTCGAGGACATCCTCTGGAGAGATCGAGCGCATACCCGGCGGGTTATAACACTCGCCTCGGAGTCGCCGTGGAAGTCCGTGATCCGCTCCACGGAGCGATCTTCGTCTCGAATGCCGAGCAGGCGGTGGTGGACCATCCGTTCGTGCAACGCCTGCGGGGAATCCGTCAGATGGGGTTCTCGGAACTACCTTTCCCGGGTGCGGTCCACTCCCGCTACGCGCACTCCCTGGGTTGCATGGAGCTGGCGGGTCGCGCCTTCGACGCCGTCTTCGCCGCCGGCCCCGCGCCTTCGCCGGCCCGCCGCGAGGCGTTCCGGCAGATCGTCCGCCTCGCCGCGCTCTGCCACGACCTGGGCCACGCGCCCTTCTCCCACTGCACCGAGTTCGCGATGCCGACGCTCCGTGCCCTGGACGTGGGCGCCTACGTGCCGGAGCGGGTGCGGCATCGACTCGGTCAGACCGCGTCCCATGAGGACTACACCATCCTCATCCTGACCCGGTCGACGCTCGCGACCACCATCGCCGCGAACTTCCCCTTCACCGGGCGTCACCTCGCGTCCCTGGTCAGCCAGGACGTCGCGCCGCCCGACGACTTCTTCCGTGATGGCGGGTTGGACTTCCGGCAGGTGCTCTCACAGCTCATCTCCTCCGAGCTGGACGTGGACCGCCTCGACTACCTCCCCCGCGACTCCTACTACTCGGGGGCGCGCTACGGGGAGGTCGACGCCAGCTGGCTGCTCGGGAGCCTGCTCGCCCACGCGTCGGCCGACGGTACCGTGTCCCTCGCCCTCGACCACCGCGCCATCTACGCCTTCGACGACTTCATGATCTCCCGGTACCACATGTTCGTGATGGTCTACTTCCATCACAAGTCGGTGGTCTACGAGGAGATGCTGAAGCGGCACTTCACCGGCCCGGCGTGCACCTACCGGTTCCCGGTGGACGTCGAGGCCTACCGGGAGATGGACGACATCCACCTCCACAGCTACCTCCGCGCCTCCACCGACGGGTGGGCCCGGCGGATCGTCGAGCGCCGCCCCTACCGGCGCGCGCTGGAGCTGCACGGGGCCCGCGACGAGGTCGATGTCAGCAGCGCGGTCGAGCGCCTCCACGCGGTCGGCATCGACACCCTCACCGCTGGATCCACCGGGAAGCTGTCCCGGTACAACGTCATGGGCCAGAAACGCGAGAAGGCGCCGCCGATCTACGTGGTGGAGCGCGGCCTGGGCGTCAGCGACCGCGTGCGCGCGCTCGATCGGGCCACGCGGGTGTTCGAGCGGTACCAGGACGAGCGGCACATCGCGCGGGTCTATGTGCCGGAAGATCGACTCGCCGAAGCCTTCACGGTGGTCCGAGGGGCCGAGCCGCCGCGATAACCACGCCGGATGCTGCTGCTCCACGTCCTCGCCTGCGCGCATCACATCGCGGATCCCGGGCCCCTGACCGCGCTCCCCGACCCGTCCGCCGCCTCCGTGCCGCGGGTCTGCTGGGTGGAGTACGCCACGGGCACGCTCCCGCGCAGCTTTGCCGTCGCCCACGGGGCGCTGCGGGAGAACCCGCCCTCGACCCAGAGCGGCCTGCTTCTCATCCACCCCTCCGGCACCTGGCTCGTCGATGGCGGGTCCGCGACCGACCTCGCCGCCAACCTGCGCGAGGTCCACGGCCTCCGGCGGGTGTTCCTCGGGCAGGCGGCCAAGGGCTGGACGGTGGTGGCGACGCCGGCGGAGGCGGTGCGGCGCGCCGGCGTCGACCCGGCCACCCTCACCGGGATGGTCCCCACCCATGGGCACTTCGACCACGTGGGCGGGCTCCTCGACATCCCGGGTCCGCCGATCGTGCTTCCCCGCGCCGAGCTGGAGGAGGCCCGGTCACCGGAGAGCGAGGTCTTCCTGCCGGCCGAGGCCCGTGGGCTGGTGGCGCGTTCCAAAGAGATGCCGTTCGAGGACGGGCCGTTCCGGTACTGGGAGGTCAGCCACGACCTGTACGGGGACGGCAGCGCGGTGTTCTTCCTGATGCCCGGTCACACGCCCGGAAGCCTGGGGCTGCGGCTGCGCCTCGCCGATGGGCGGACGGTGTACCTCGTGGGCGACACGGTGTGGGTGCGGGAGGGCTACGAGCAGCGGGAGCCCAAGGGATCCCTCGCGGCGTCGTTCGACGCCGACGGCGCGCGCAACGACACGCAGATCGCGCGGCTCTGGGACCTCCACCGGACCGACCCGACCGCGGTGATCCTCCCCGCGCACGATCGCCGGGTCTGGGTGGAGGCGTTCGGGGCGCCCGGCTGTGTGGGCGCGCGCGCCGGGGCGGATCCGGGGTAGGAGACGGGGGCGTCGAGGTCGGGGGGGCCAACGATGCCGGTGCCCGCTCGCGGACCGGCTACGCCGTGTACACGCCGATGGCGCCGGCCGCCGCGCCGAGGAGCAAGCCCAGCAGGAGCACCGTCCCGCAGCCCAGGCACCCGGAGCGGGCCGGCTCGGCCGACGCCGCCGGCGTCACCTCCGCGCCGCGGGTGACCCGGATGGGGTTGTTCCGCAAGGACGCGGCGTCCGCCGCCTCCTCGAGGCTGTAGTCCTCCTGTTGCCGGGTGGCGGCCCGGCGGGCTTTCTCCTCTTCAATCCGGCTCTTCGCCTCGGCGACCCGGGCCTCGATCTCGCGGAGTCGCGCCGTCTCTTCAGCG
>JAYVAS010000715.1:0-14566 GCA_043750895.1 Pseudomonadota bacterium | reverse complement strand
TCCTTCTCCTCTGCACGCTCCTGGCCGCCTGCTCCCAGAACCAGAAGGGAGACGTCAAGGATCCGGTCGTGGCCGGCACCGACGACACCGCGGCCATTGACAGCGGGAACACCGGAGACTCCGGCGGCACGACCGACACCGCGACCACGGACTCGGTCACCACCGATCCCCCGGTCGACGCCGACGGCGACGGCTACACGGTCGACGACGACTGCGACGACAACGACGACACCGTGCACCCCGGCGCCGAGGAGCTCTGCAACGGGCGGGACGACGATTGCGACGGGCGCTCCGACGCCGACGACGACAACGACGGCGACGGCCTCGCCGACTGCGAGGACTACTGCCCCGTCTACGCGGCCTGGGGGGCGGGCGGGGACGGCCGGTACATCGACCCCGTGTCCACCATCCAGGAGGCGGTGGACCTGGCCGGCACCAGCGGGTGCAACGAGGTCCGCGCCTTCCAGGGGACCTACTACGAGAACGTCAACTGGAACGGGTACCCGGTCAACGCCGAGTCGCTCTCGGGGCCCGAGACCACCATCATCGACGGCCAGGCGCTCGATTCGGTGATCCGGTTCGTCTCCGCCGAGTCCGAGGACGCCCGTGTCTTCGGCTTCACCCTCACCAACGGCGGGGGCGACGCCGGCGCCGGCATCGAGATCAACGCCAGCTCGCCCGTAGTCGAGGGCAACCTCATCGTCGGCAACGCCACCACCGCCTACAACCACCTCGGCGGGGGCATCCTCACCGTCGACGGCTCCCCCACCATCATCGACAACGAGATCTCGGGCAACAACGCCGGCCTGTACGGCGACGAGAACGGCTGCGACGGCGGTGGCATCAACATCCGCCGCGGCTCGCCCTACATCTCGGGCAACTACATCGTGGACAACACCGCCGGCGACGGCGGCGGCATCTGGACCGCCTACGCCGACGCCACGATCGTGAACAACGTCATCTCCGGCAACATCGCCGTGGACAACGATCTGGAGGCGGGCGGCCAGGGCGGCGGCATCAACGTCCAGATCGCCGGCCCGACCGAGACCCTCGTGGTCGCCAACCTGATCACCGACAACATCGCCGGGATGTTCGGGGGTGGGGTGGTGACCTACGAGGACAACAGCAGCTACGCCGAAGCCCGGTTCGAGAACAACGTCATCGCCTACAACGAGGTGACCGACACCGAGTTGGGCGCCGGCATCTGCCAGTACCGGCGCACCACGCCCACCTTTGTCAACAACCTCATTTTTGGCAACAAGGGCGTGGGTGTCTACTCGGAGGATGACATCGACGCGACCTACACCTACAACGGGGTGTGGCTCAACGAGACCGACTACGACGGGTTGAGTGGGAGCGGGACCGGAAACGTGTCGGTGGACCCGCGGTTCACCGATGCCACCGACGACGGCGACTGGAGCAACGACGACTGGTCGCTCCGTGGCACCTCGCCGGCGATCGATGCGGGGGACCCGGCGATCTTGGACGTCGATGGGTCGCGGAGTGATTTGGGAGGGTTTGGGGGGGTGGAGGGGGGGTGGTAGTACTTTAGTGACTCCAACCTCGATAGTGCGTGACTCGCGCCGAGGGTTCGATGCCCGCTGGCGACCCCGTCACCGACCTCGTCGACCCGCTATGAGACGATCCTGAAAGGGGAAACAACAACAATGGCGAACAAGTCTTCGATGAGCGGGTACCCCGACCCGAGCGTCAAGCTCGCACCCGTCCCCGCGGCGTCCCTGGACCTCCACGGGAAGACCCTGGTGGTGGTCGGTGGCACCGACGGGCTGGGCCGCGCGATCGCCCGACTCGCCGCTTCCCGCGGCGCCGCCGTGACCGCGGTGGGTCGCACCTTCCGCGACGAGGGCGTGTCCAACCTCTCCTTCGCGAAGGCCGACCTCGCGTCGCTCAAGACCGCGGAGCGGCTGGGGAAGGAGCTCGCGGTAGAGCGTGCGGACGTGGTCCTGTACACCGCGGGCATCATGGCGGCGAAGAAGCGCGAGGCCACCGACGAGGGGATCGAGCGCGACCTCGCCATCAGCTACCTCAATCGGTTCGTGATGACGCGGGAGCTCGCGCCGCGTCTCGGCGTGGCACGTCCGGCGGGGGCGCCGCCGGCGCGCGTGTTCGTGATGGGCTTCCCGGGCACGGGGCAGCTCGGTGACCCAGATGACCTCAACGCGGACAACAGCTACGACGCGTTCAAGGTCCACATGAACACCGTCGCGGGGAACGAGGCGCTGGTGCTCGAGGGGGGGCGGCGATGGCCGGAGGTGCGCTTCTTCGGGCTCAACCCAGGCCTCATCAAGACGAACATCCGCGCGAACTTCCTCGGTGAGGGCAGCTTCACCCACCGGGTGGCGGAGTTCTTCATCGGCCTGTCCATGACCAGCCCGGAGCGCTACGCCGAGCGGATCCTCCCGGTCCTCTTCGCACCGGAGCTGGACGCCCACCAGGGCAAGATGTTCGGCGCGAAGGGCAACCCGATCCTCCCCACCGACGGGATGTCACCCGAGCACGTGGCCCGGCTGATGGCCGCGTCCGAGCGGCTCGCCGACGGCGTGCTCCAGACTTGACCACCGAGCCATCGCGCTGACCACGCGCCCACGGCGAGCCGAGGCTCGCGTGCTTCACCGGGCCAGGGCCACCCGCCCAACGTCCGACCCGTACACCACGCGGGCCAGCGCCTGGGGATCGCCGACATGAACCTGCTGCCGTCCCGTGGTCAGCCACCCGGCGCGCTCCCACGCGGCCAGGGTACGCGACACGGTGTATTGGTTGGATCCCACCAGCTCGGCCAGGGCCT
Source organism: Pseudomonadota bacterium (assembly GCA_043750895.1). Classification (GTDB taxonomy): domain Bacteria; phylum Myxococcota_A; class UBA796; order UBA796; family SXON01; genus JAYVAS01. The sequence continues at coordinate 11,760 of JAYVAS010000715.1, read as the reverse complement.
GTCGGGACACGGGGAGGATCACGGGGTCCCCGACCGTGTCACCGGCCTCGGAGCGGAGCCTGAGCAGCGCGCGCGCGAGCCGCTGCTCGACCGCGTCGGTCGCGAGCTCCTGATAGCGCGACCGCAGGTCCTCCATCCGGGCCGAGAGGATCCGCAGCGCGTTTCGGGAGATGGCCGGCATGGCGTCGACCAGCATCCGAATCGCGGGCAACCCGAACGCGAGCACCACCCCATCCTCGAGCACCTCGGCCGTCCCCGCGTACCGACACGCCCCGCCGAGCAGCGCACAGCCCAGCACATCTCCCGGTTGCGCGAAGTGCAGGACCACGAGCCGCCCGTTCGGACCCGCCCGGGTGACCCGAACCCGCCCGGCCACCAACACGTAGAGCGCCGTCGCTTCCGCCCCCTCTTGGAACAGCTCGGCACCCGCGAGGACACGACGCCGCACCCCCACCGTGTGCACCCGCTCCAGCTCGCGCGGATCGAGCCCGGCAAGGAGGGGCACGTCCGCGAGTGAGAAGCCCTCGGTGGGGCGGACACCGGCGTGGCAGGTCGGCATCTGCATGCGCCGGTTGATGCAACGTGCGTGCCAGACGGGCGCCGAAGCGAACTCGTCAGCGAGGATCGATACATCGCCGAGAGATCGACCCCTCCGCCTGACGGCCGAGTGTGCGAAAAACCACACTTGGGTGGGCCGGAACCCCCATGGGCAAGACCGACCGACTACCCCCGGAAGCAGACGGGCAAGAACCGGACGAGCCACGCGACGAACGCCACCACGAGCAGGCCCCCGCTGACCGCCAGCAGCCACGGCGGACCGCCCACCTGGCCTACGGCGACCCGCACCACGGCCGTAAGCTGAACGGCGATCAACACCGCCGCGCCGACGCGCCCCACCACCACCGGCAACCCGCTGTGCCCCCGCACCACGCGCATGGAGATCGCGAAGAGCAGGGTCCCGAGCCCGCCCACTGTGAGCGCGTGGATGGATGCGCTCCGCGTCGCCCCGAGCGCGCTGAACGCGGTCGCGACCAGGAACCAGCCCACCCCGACGTGCAGCACGCCGATCATCGGCACCCGTGCGGCGGGGAACGGCTGCCAGCCGACCCACTGGCGCACGAGCAGCACCCCGATGGCGATGGCCGTGAGCTGGCTCCACGCCGGAACGAGGAGGCCCACCCAGAGGAGCACGAGCAGGGGCCCCAGGAACCAGGGCCGTCGCACGCCGGTGTACCCGGGAACGTTGCGGGAGAAGAACGGGAGCACGCGGTCCAGGACGGCGAGCGCCATGGGGGCGACGAACGCCTGAACCCCCACATCCACCCCCCGCGGGGCGACCGCCCCGGTCAGGTGGAGCACCACCCCGACCAGACCCGAGGCCAGCGCGACCGGCACCGCTGCGGTGGTCGCATCCCACCCGCGTCGGAGCGACGGGACCGCCACCCGCACCGCCCAGACCAGCATGCCCACCCAGGGCGCCGCCACCAACGCCACCGTCAGTCCGGTAGGGATGGAGGGACGCGCGAGCAGAACCAGCGCCGACACGGTCTGTGCACCCACCAACGCGAGCAGCGCTCCCCGACCCGGGAGGGCGGCGCCGTTCTGCTTGGCGTACGCGGTGAGCAGGAACCCCTGAATCGCCGAGCCGAGCACCCCCCAGATCATGAAGGCGCCGTGGTCGGCCGGGAGCAGCCCAACGGGCACGCCGGCGAGCTGCGCCACCCACGCACCCAGTCCTCCCGCGCCGAGCGCCGCCGCGAGGGGAAAGCCGACGCGCCAGCTCTCGATGACCGGCGTGGTCGGCGCCGCGCTCATGCCCGCCGCCGCGCGGCCATCTCGCCGGCCACCGCCGCGAGCTCCGCCGGGTCCAGCGCCGCGCAGGCCGGGAAGAGCTCGACCTCCTCCCGGGCGATGTGGGGGAGCAGCGTGCACTTGAGCCCCTCGACCTGGGCCTCAAGCGCGCCCCGATCGACCAGCCGCCCGTCCGCGAGCGTGTTCAGCAGCGGGAGCAGCCCCCCGATCCACCGGTCGATGACGACGTGGTCGGCAGCGAGGGCGTCGAGCAGGGGGCCGATCGCCGATGAAGCCCCGCGGAGCCGGGGCCCGAACGACAGGTCCTCGTCGGCGGCGTGGAGCGGCAGGCCTTCGCCGAAATAGCGCGCCGCCTGGGCAGCGGCGGCGGGCACGCGGGGATCCCCGAGGTCCGGGAGGGCCACGACGCGGTCCAGGCCGGCACAAAAGGTGCGGATGCGATCGTGGCAGGCGGCCAACCCGGCGACCGGGTCGACGACCCCCGGCGCGGGGTGCGTGGGTCTCATCGGCCGGTGAGCCTCCCGTAGATGGTGGTGAGCGCCTCGGGGAGGGCGCGCGGGTGCGGGAGGATATGCCAGGCGCCCGGCCCGAGCATCGCCGGCAGGTGATCGCGGGCGACGGCGTCCACCGCGAGCGCGTGGGTGGTGATGCCCCGCGCCGCTCCCTCCCGCAGCGCCTGCCGCACGTCGGCGACGCCGTAGCGCCCCTCGTAGCGGTCGAAATCGGTCGGCTTGCCGTCGGACACGAGGAGGAGCAGGCGACGATCGGCGTCCGCCCGCGACAGTTCGGCGACGGCGTGGCGCAGCGCCGGGCCGATGCGCGTGTAGCCCTGGGGGTGGAGCGTCCCCAGCCGCGCCCGCCCGCGTGCCCACGGCTCGCCCCAGTCCCGGACCGTCCAGACCCGACACCGGTTCCGGGTGTGGGACGCGAACGCGAGCACCTGGACCGCGTCCCCGAGGCGGTCAGCCACTTCGCCCAACACCAGCACCGCGTCCCGGGCCACGTCGAGGACCCGCTGGTCGTCGACCCAGGCGTCCGTGGAGAGCGACACGTCGATGAGCACGGTGGTGGCGAAGCTGCGGGCCCGGCGAAGGCGGCGGAGGTACAGGCGGTCCGAGGGCCCCCGGCCGGCGTGCCGGTCGGCGAGATCGTCCACGACCGCGTCCAGGTCGAGCTCGTCGCCATCGCGCTGGCGTCGTTCGGGGCTCCGCCGGGTCCGGTGGATCACGAGGCGTCGGTGCAGCTCATCCACCAGCGGGCGCGTCTCGGCGAGCCGCCCGGCCGCCCAGCGCGCGTCGCCGGCGCCCATCGGCGTCGGGTACACCGTGCACCAGTCGGGCCGGTAGCGTTGGGCGGCGCCGTCCCACTCGTCGTAGGTGACCCCCTGCTCGTCCGGGATCACGTCGGCCACGTCGGGCACGGCCGCGTCGATGCCGGTCTCGGCCCGGTAGAGCGACTCCGCCCGCTCGCCGCCGCGAATCACCTGCCGCATGTCCACCTCGTCGAGCGCTTCGAGGTGATCGTCCAGCTCGTCGGCGCCGTCGAGCTTCTGGATCTGGCCCCGGTGTTCGTCGAGGGTGTCGACCTTGGAGAAGACGTGGGACACCACCTTCTCGGCGGCCTTCTCCTCGTCCACCTTCACCCGCTCCAGCTCGTCGGCCGGCTTGCCCTTCCGCTCGGTCCCCCGCCCTCCCCCCTTGGCGAGGTCGCCCGCGCCGGCCTCGGCCGAGGCCCCCCCGACCGCCCGTACCAGCTCACCCCACACACGCAGCGGCGGTCCCGGGTCCCCGGGCGGGGCCACCGTGGCGGTCCACGGAAGCGCGAGGTCGAGGGCGGCGGCGCGGAGCCGGTCCCAGGCGGGACCCCCGGCCGGGCGCGAGGCGAGATCGGCGGCAGCGGCGGCGTCGTGCAGCGCGCGGTACTGGTCCAGCTCGTCCACCAGGACCTCCGTGGCCCGCCGACCGGCGATGAGCGCCGCCAGCGCGCGTTCGCCCGGGGCGTCGGGGATTTCCGTGTCCAACCCCAGGCGCCGGATCGTGGCGGCCACGCACACCCGGACCAGCAGCACGGAACGGTTGCTCTCGGCATCGCCCCCGACGTCGAGCACCGGGGGGACGAGGATGTCGCCGGCGCGCAGTCCGCCCGCGCCGCGCGCAGGCACCAGGCGTAAGGGCTCCCCGGCCAGCAGCCCGGCGAGGATCGCCAACGCCGGCGCCTCGAGCTCCAACCGGGCCGCCTCGGGACGGTCGGCGACCGGCTCCGGGCGCAGGCGCCGCCACAGCGCGACCAGCCCGCGGAAGACCCCCTCCTCCCACTCCAGCTCCAGGCGAGGGGCGCGGTCGGACACGACTAGAACACCAGCGCGACGAGCTCGGAGAGTCCCCGCACGAGTTCACGGTCGTCGGTGAGCGGCTCCACGATTGCGGCGCCGCAGGCGAGCCGGGGCGGCACTCCGGCGGCGATCAGCCGCGCCGCGTCCACGAGCAGGCGGGTGGACGGCACCTCCGCGAGGCCCAGCTCCCGCACCGACCGCATCTTGCCGGCCAGGGCCACGAGCCGCTTCGCCGTCGCCGGAGGGCAGCCGGTCTCTCCCTCGAGGATCTCCTGCTCCACCGCCGCCACCGGGTAGTCGAAGTTCACCGCCACGAAGCGCTGGCGGGTCGACGGCTTGAGCTCCTTGAGCCCGCGCTGGTAGCCGGGGTTGTAGCTGACCACCAGCCCGAACCCGGGGGCGGCCTGGATGGTCTCGTCGTGACGCTCCACGAACAGGGACCGCCGGTGGTCGGTGAGCGGGTGGAGCACCACGATCACGTCGGGACGGGCCTCGGCGATCTCGTCCAGGTACAGGATGGCGCCCTCCCGGACGGCGCGGCTGACCGGACCGTCCTGCCACACTGTCTCCTCGCCGCGCACCAGCCAGCGCCCCAGCAGGTCCACCGCGCTGGTCTCGTCGTGGCAGGCGACCGTCACCAGCGGGCGGCCCAGCTTCGCCGCCATGTGCTCCACGAGCCGGCTCTTGCCGCACCCGGTCGGGCCCTTCAGGAGGAGCGGCAGCCGCTCCCGCCAGGCGTGCTCGAAGAGCGTGCACTCGTGACCGACGGGCTTGTACCAGGGCGCGGGGGCCCCGACGCCGGACCCGTTCATTTCGCTGCCGCCGGCGCGCCGTCGATGCCTTCGGCCCCCACCGCCTCGTCGCTCGGCAGCCCGTGCTGGACGAAGTTCCAGATGAACAGGCAGATGCCGACGGTGAACAGCGACGCGGCCAGCACCAGGCCCCCGAAGTGCACCGCGATGACCTCCTGGGTGGCGAGGAAGTCCATGCCCATGCGGCGCTCCAGGTACACCTGGGTGATCCCGGCCACCGCGAACGCGCCCGTCATCCCGATCATGCCGATGTTGCTGGTCCAGAAGGCCCACTCGGCCGACCAGTGCCGGTACGCGGTGCGGCCGGTCAGCTGGGGGGTGGCGTAGGAGATGAAGCCGAGCACCACCATGGCATAGGCACCCCAGAAGGCAAGGTGGCCGTGCATCGCGGTGACGAGGGTGCCGTGGGTCCAGATGTTCACCTGGGGGATGGTGTGGGCGAAGCCCAGGAACCCGGCCCCGACGAAGCTCATCACCCCGCAGCCGACGGTCCAGAGCAGCGCGACGCGGTTGTCGGGACGCTTGCCGCCTTTCCGCGACATCGTCACCGTGTAGAGCGCCATGCCGAGGAACGCGGCCGGCTCGAGCGCCGAGAAGACCCCACCGATGGCGAGCCAGTACTCCGGGGCGCCGATCCAGTAGTAGTGGTGCCCCGTGCCGAGGATGCCGGAGATGAAGGTGAGCCCGACGATCAGGTAGAGCCACTTCTCGATCACCTCCCGATCCACGCCGGTGAGCTTGATGAGCAGGAACGACAGGATCGCCCCCATGATCAGCTCCCAGACGCCCTCGACCCAGAGGTGGACCACCCACCAGCGGAAGTAGGAGTCGTAGACCTGGGAGTCGAAGGTGATCATCCCCGGCAGATAGAGGAGCGCCGCGGACACCAGGCCGGCGAGCAGGACCAACCCGGTGGTCGTGTACCGGCGTCCTTTCCACACCGTCACCCCGATGTTGCCTACGAAGGCGAGGACGTTGACCACGACGAGGTAGTCGAGGGGGCGGGGGATCTCGAGGAACTTACGTCCCTCCCAGTAGTTGAAGTGGAAGCCGATGACGGCGATCACGCCCACGAGCACGAGGCTCCCCCACTGCACCAGGGCGAGGGGGACGCTGGCGAGCTCCCGCTCGGCTTCCTCGGGGATGATGTAGTAGGCGCACCCCATGAACCCGGCCAGCAGCCAGACCACGAGGAGATTGGTGTGAACCGCGCGGGCCGTGTTGAACGGGATCCAGTCGTGGAGCCCGTCCCAGCCCATGTGGGCGAAGCCCATGATGAAGCCGTAGACGATCTGCAGGGTGAAGAGGAGCATGCAGGTCGCGAAGAACAGGTACGCGACCTTCTGCGAGCGGTACCGCATCGGGGCCTCCAGGGGCGGGTTCGGTCAGTGAAGCTGGGAGAGCCACGCGACGAGCTCGGCGCGGGTGGCATCGGGGAGTTGCAGGTTGGGCATCGTGGTGCCCGGCTTGACGGCCTGAGGGTCCTTCAACCAGGTGTCCATGGCCTCGGGCGTGAGCCGCTTGGCGATGCCGTCGAGCGCCGGCCCGACCACCCCGCCCTGGCCGCCCACCGCGTGGCAGCTCTTGCAGACCTGGTCGAAGTACGCGGGAGCCGAGGGCGCCCCGGCACCTTCGGGCGACGCCGCCACCACCACCGGCGCGGCGACCCCGGTCGCGCCTGCGGGCGCACTGCCGGCCGCCGCGCTCGCCGCGGGGACGAAGCCGGCCAGGTTCAGGTCGGGGTCCTTCGGGAAGCCGTTGGTGTCGATGTTCCCGATCCACGTGAAGAACGCGATCAACTCGCTGATCTCCTGGTCCGTGAAGTTGTATTGGACCATCTTCCGGCGGCCCGGGTACATGGCCTGGGGGTCCTTCAGGAACACCCGCATCCAGGGCTCCCCGCGCCGCGCCACCACCTTCGTCAGCTCCGGCGCGTAGTAGGCGCCTTCGCCCAGGAGCGTGTGGCAGCCCATGCAGTTGTTGGCCTCCCAGATTTCCTTCCCGGCGACGACTTCGGGCGTGAGGAGGTCTTCGTGTGAGCGCTCGGGGACCTGCCGGATGGTGTCCACCGTCAGGAACAGGAACACGCCCGAGAAGAGGGTGGTGAACCCGATGAAGAACGTTCGAGCCTGGGACTTCGAGAGCATGGTGGCGACTCCGACCCGCCCGTGAGGGGCGATGGGCTTTCTCACACGGACGTCGGGAGCCGAGATTGCGCAAGCGCAAGCATCGGACCCTGTTTGGTCACCGGCGATGCCCGGGGTCGGCGCCCCGCGCCGCGTTAGTGCGCCCCATGCCCGTCGGTCCCAAGGCACGAACGGCCCTCGCCGCGATCCGCTGGGAGACGCTCCGCCACCCGTGGGGGCCGGCCACCGACGTGCCCGGCCTGCTGGAGCGCCTCCTCGACGCCGAGGAGTCCGCGGGCGTCGACACCGCGCTCTGGTCCCGTGGCATGCACGACGGCGCCCCGAGCGGCGCCACCGCGGCCATCTCCGCGGTGCTGCTCGCGATGCTCGACGACGGCGTCGATCCCGATGCCACCGACGCCCTGCTCCATTTCCTCCGGGTGAGCGTCGAGACGGACCGGGGCCCCACGTTCACCCTCGTCGGCCAGGGCACCCCGGACCCGGCGTTGGACCCGCGGGCCCCGATCCACGCGCACCTCGATGTGGTGCGCCGCTACGCCGGGACCCATCCGGACGCAGCGTGGCTCGTCGACTGGGCCGCCGACCCGCGGAACGCGCCCCGCATCGTCCGCTGGACGGACCTGACCCCCGGCGTGGAATGGGCGAAGAAGATGGCGGTGTACGCCATCATCCTCATCGTCGGCGGTCTACTGGCAGGGTTCCTCAACCCGTTCTGAGACGGCGCCACCCCGGCGAGGCCTACCGCGCGCTCTTCTTCTGCCCGTACGCGGACCGCTTCTTCATGATCTCCTCGCCGCGCCGTTCACGACGAAGCGTGTGACCCACCCCCTCGTCGGGCCGGAACCCCTCGCTCTCGATGACCACCGGCTTCACCGGCTCCACCAGGAACCCGACGACCGCCTCGCCCATACGGGCCCCCTTGGGCTCCACCGGGCCCATGTGCCCGACGCCGTCGTACCGCCAGCACACCCCCTCGTAGAGATCGGCGAGCAGCCGAATCGTGGTCCAGGGGGCGAGCGTGTCCTCCTTGCCCAGCGCGATCAACACCGGAGCGACCATCTTCAGGGGGTCGATCGCGGGGCGGCGGACGAGATCCCGCGTGAGGCGGTTCGGCCACGGGGTGATGCGGTCGTACACGGCGCGCGCCGTGGTGTCGTCCAGCTGGGCCAGCCCGCTGGCGCGGTAGTCCGCCCAGCCCACCTTCACCGGGCGGCCGGCGAGCAAAGCCGGCAGCAGCTTCAACCCGCTCCGGATCTCGCCGCGCTCGGGCATCATACGCACGTTGCCGACCGGCAGCGGGGAGACGAGCACCACGGCGTGGAGGGGACGACCGACGGCCGCGAGCTGGGCGACCAGCCCACCGACGCTGTGACCCACGAGCGCAACGGGCCCCGTGAGCGTGTCCAGGCACGACGTGACCGCGGTCACGCAGTCCTGGAGGCTGGCGTCGGTGGCGGCGTCGGACCCGTGCCCCGGCAGTTCCGCCGCGATCACCCGGATGCCGGCGGCCTTCAGGCCCGGCAGCCAGGCGTCCCAGAGCCACGGCCCCAGCCCGAGGCCGTGCAGGCACACGGCGGTGAGCACCGGCGCCTCTACCTCATGGACGACCGCCTTCAGTGACCCGATTGTCTGGAGCATGCGCCGTCCTACCGCGATCCGCCCGCGAAGGCACCCGTCAGCGCGGGTCCGGGGGGTGGCTGTGGCCGATTCCCACCCGGAACGGGACGATCGCCGCGGGCGGGCGGTTGCGGGTCCGTTCCTCCTCCTCTTCGGCGATCTGCTCGAGCCACTTCAGGACTTCGACGAGGTCGACGTCGGACAGGTGGCTCACCTGGTCGATGAGCTGCCGGCGAAGCACCGCGCGCTCTTCGACGTCCATCGGACTCGGCAGAGAGACGATCTCACCCATGTGACCTTCCGTTCTTCTCCGGGGTTCGGACCCGGCCGAGGCCGCTTGAGGGATACACGACGGGTGATGTGGTTCCTCCTTCTCGGCTGCCCCCGTTCCATCAGCCCCGTGCTCGAGCTGGAGCCCACGCCGACGGCGGCCGAGGCCGCCGCCCCGGAACCGACCGAACCAGCCGCCCGCATGGCGTGGATGCTGGCCGGGGACCCGCTCGCGCGACGCCCCAACGTCCCCCGCGCCTCGGTCCCCGATCCGCTCAGCTTCTGGGTCGGCGTGGCCAATCAGCCGGCCCCCCGGGCCGACGCCTGGTGGGGCCTCGAGCGCACCCACCCGGGCACGATCGTGGTCCCGCTGGCCCGGGGCGGACGCCTCGCGGCCCTGGAGACCCACCTGGGCGACGTCGAGGCGGCGTTGGACGACACCCTCCCGCTGATTCGCTCGCCGAACCCGCGGGGCGCGGACGCCCGCCCCCCCCTCGCGTGGCTGGGCGCAAGCTCGACGGACGCCCTGCTGCCGGTGGTCGAACGGAGCGTGCTCCTCGGCTGGATGGATGCCCCGACGATCGACGTGACCGCCGTCGGTGCCCTGCTCCGGGACGATCGCTGGGCGCGCCTCGGCGCCACGCGGGCCGGGACGCTCCTGCGCGCCCGCACCGAGGGTCGCCGCGATGCCGCGCGGGGCGCCGCCGGCGCCGCCGACCTGGCGCTGGCCACCTCGCTGATGATCGAGTTCGTCGCCGCCGACACCGCCACCGAACGGACCGCCGCCCAGGCCGAGTCGGCGCGCGTGCTCACCACGCTCGGCGCGACGTCGGGCGACCCGATCACGCTGCTGCTCGCCCGATCCCTCCCCGCCCTCACCGACGACGCCGGGAACGACACCTCGACCGGCCTCGCCCTCGTCACCATGGGCGCGATGCGGTGGCGCAAGGACTGCGGCGCCGATCCCTGCGGAGGCCTCGATCAGGTTGGCAGCATCCACGCCGCCCGCCGCTGGGGGGCCACGCCGGCCGCTGTCGCCGCCGTGTGGGAGGTCGCCGCCCTCAAGGACGCCCGCGACCACCTCGACGCCGCCTACACCCGCGCCAGCTTTCCCGCCGCGGCGGCGGAGCTCGCCGACGTCCTCGTCGGCCTCGATCCCCTGGCGCCGATCGACCGCGGCATCCTCGCCCGCCCGTCACCCGACGCGACCCTCCACCTCGCCGTCTCCCGCGCGGCGGATCACCGCGACGCGACCGACGCCAAGGGGATGTTCGAAGCGCTCGACGCCCGCCTGAAGCGTGAGATCGCGGCCGCACGCGCGGTCGCCGACCCCAGGCAGGCCGTCGGCCTGGACCGAATGACCCGAAGGCTCACCCGGTGATCAGCTACCGGTGCAGGTGTAGGTGACGACCACTTCGTCGGAGTTCACCGCGCCCATGCAATCCGCCGCCGTGAGGCGAACGGTGGCGGCGTAGTCGGTGTTCACGCCGTAGCTGGAGGGCACGGCGCTGACGGTGATGGTGGTGGACTCACCCTCGGACTCCGACATCGTCGCGTAGCTGGTGGACCCGGTGACGAGCTCCCAGGTGTACTCCAGGCGGTCCCCGTCCTCGTCCGACGAGCTCAGCGCCGACAAGGTGAAGTCGCCGCCGGTGCAGTCGTCGCAGTCGTAGCTGAGACCGTAGGAGATCGCCTGGCAGTCCCCGGTGGCCGAGGTCGTCTGGTCCGCACCGGCGTTCGCGACCGGGTCGACGTTGTGATCACGCGTGTTCACGGTGACCGTGATGCTGGTGGGGTTCGAGTTCGTCCCGCCGTCGTTGACGGTGAGCGTGAACAGGTAGTCCCCAGGCACGTCCGGGTTGAAGGTCGGCTGCGCCGAGGTCGACGTGGCGAGGTCGTCGGTCGTGCGATCGGAGCCGGACGGCGCGGACACCAGCTCCCACGCGTAGGTGAGGGCGGACCCCTGGTTGTCGTAGGAGCTGCTCCCGGACAGCTGGAAGTCGGAGCAGGCCTCGGCGGTGGTGATGAGCGAAGCGACCGCGAAGGGCGCCTCCTCGACGTCGCCGTCGCAGTCGTTGTCGAGCGTGGGATCGCCTTCGTAGGCGCCCGGGTAGACGGTGTCGTTCGCGTCGTCGCAGTCGCCGTCGTCACCGGAGAAGCCGTCACCGTCGTGGTCGAAGGTGCTGCAGAGCTCGTTGGCTTCGTTCGGCGAGCCACGATCGGCGGTGGGGTCCGAACCCCAGACCAGCGTGGCGGGACACCAGGCGTTGGTGTCGTCGTTGCCGGTGGAGCTGTAGTTGGCCGGATCGACCATCATCGACGCACCGGCGCTGTCCGGCATCGTGAAGCCGTCGTCCCAGACGAGCGAATCCACGAGGGTGCCGAGGGTGGCGTCCGAGTAGACCTCGATGTCGTCCGTCTCGTTGGAGAGGGAGATGCCCGACCACTGGTAGTCGACCGGGGCGTAGCCGTTGGTGTCCATCTCGAGGTTCGAACCGAGGACGAAGAAGCCCCCCGCCTCGACCGTGAGCAGGGACGAACTCACCACCTGGTGGTAGTCGCCGTCCGAGGAACGCAGCACGAGCCCGTTCAGGGTGATGGTGCCCGTGGTGTTGTTGTGGAGCTCGATCCATTCCCCGTCGGGGTCGATGACCGCCTGGGGGTTGGTCATGATCTCGGTGATGGAGAGGTCCCCGGCGGACCAGGACGCCACGTCCACCGTGCCGTCGCAGTTGTTGTCGATGCCGTCCCCGTCGCGCTCGGAGGCGCC
>JAYVAS010000714.1:0-4731 GCA_043750895.1 Pseudomonadota bacterium | reverse complement strand
AGGGTGAGGGTCATCTCCGTCTTGTCGCTGGACAGCTCGGCCGAGGCGGCGAGCGCCGGGACCGTCGCCAGCTCCTTGTTGTCGGTGTAGAGGCCGTCGAACAGGATCTCGTTCGCGCGCGCCTCCGTCATCGACGCCCCGAACAGGGGATTCACGATGGGTGGCGCCTGATCTTCCGCGTAGCGGAGGTTGGCGGCCGACGCGGGGGCCGCGAGGGCGAGGAGGAGGAACAGGGGGCGGGTTGTAGACATCAGTTCTCCCGGGAATCGCCGGTGCGGTGGATTCCCTGAAGGATGGCGAGATCGCCCACGGTCTCGTCGAGGCCGTGGATCTCGGGGAAGGCGGCGGTGAGCGGCTCCAACGCGTCCAACGCTTCGCGGGTGTGGCCCGTGGAGAGCTGTGCGGTGGCGATGACAGCGAACAGGGTGGGGGTGTTCACCGCGTTTATGGCGCGGCTGTCTCCGTGGTCCTGCGCCAGCAGCGCGTAGGCCAGGGAGCAGTTCGGGGCTTCGGGAAGGGCCGCGATGGCGAGCGCCTCCAGGATGCGGGCGCGGGCGACGGGTACGAGGCGCAGGTCGGTGAACAGGGCCCGGCCGTCGTCGGCGAGACCGGCCGCCACTGCGGTCGACCAGGCGTCGAGCTGGCCGTCCAGCGCGCGCGCCGCCTCTCGACAGGCCTGAGGGTCGTCGCGGTCGGCCGGTACGATGGGAACGCCGAGCGCGGCGAGGGTGTCGTCCAGGGTGGGCCCCGGTCCGATCCGCGCCGAGAACAGGCGGGCGGCGAGGGAGCTGGGCTCAGCGGCGGATGTCGTCGCCGGCGCGGCGTACCACCGGGCCAGGGTGTGGTGGGTCCAGGGGTCCCAGAGGTCGCGGGTGGTGCCGCCGGTCGGCTCTTGGACCACGGGGGCGTCGACGGCGGCAAGCAGATCGCCGACCGGCCGGCTCCCGTCGATCACGCCGTCGTGCAGGCGCCGCCGGGCGGTGAGCGGGTGCGCTCCGGGCAGGGCGGGGTCGGCGAGGCCGGCGTAGAGCGTGGACTGCTCGACGGACAGGCGGGCCCGGGCGCTGGTGGCCGCGGCGGGATCATCGTCGTACCCGGCCGCGATCGCGCCGTAGACCGGCCAGGCCGAGCCCACCGGCGATCCGCCGTTGGCCAACCAGGCCGCGTCGAGCCGCTGGAGCGCGCGGGCCTCGAGCAGGGAGAGCACCCCGTGGAGCTCGGCGAGCGCCTGCCGGGCGCGGGGGCCGGCGGGGGACACGCTGTCCTGCGCCGCCTTCCAGTCCGAGCGGTGCAGCGCGATCCACCCCTCCCGGTCGGGGTCGACCACCGCCGTGAACGCCGCAGGCGTCCGGACGACTTCACCCATCCAGCTCTGGTCGAGCGGGGACGCGGAGACAGGGGGAGGCTGCTCGCCGCCCGTGCAGGCGGCGAGCCCGAGGGCGAAGACCACTACTCTCCCTCGTACGAGCCACCCGCGCTCTGGGCGCGGTCGGGGTACTGCCCGGGATCGATGTTGTCCTGGCTGGCCTTGACGCTGACGGTGTCGGGCTTCAGCGTCGTGGGGTCGAGGAACAGCTCGCCGCGCTTGAAGTAGAACTTAGCCGTCTCGGGGTGGAAGCCGACCTTGAAGAACTCGACCTCGTAGTCGGTCTTCTTCGCCAGCTTGACGCGGTTGCCTTCCTCGTCGCGGAGGTAGTCGATGCTGAACTTCCCGGTTTCGTCGGTGATGATTTCGACGTTCCCCGGGCTGAGCTTGACGTTCACCCGGGCGACGGCTTCGCCGTTTCGGTCGACCACGGCGCCGTAGATGATCGGCTTCTTCGCCATGGCGGCGGTGGGGAAGAGGAGCACGGTGAGGAGAAGGGCACGACGCATGGCTACTCCAGCCGGGCCTTGATGTCGTTGAGCTTGGCGATCTGGGTGTCCGCGCGCTGCGCGAGGTCAGACCGTGACTTGGTGGCGACGTGGCGCTTGTAGCGCTCCCAGTCGGAGATGGCCTTCTCGAGCAGCTCGAGGTCCCCTCCGGACTTGTAGAATTTGCCCTGCCAGGCGGCGGCCTGGATCTCGTACATCTCCGCCTTCTTCGAGAACACCAGCTCCGGCGGCAGCCGCGACCAGTACCGCTCGGCGGTGGCCGCCTTGTCGATGGCCTTGTCGTACTCGCTGTGGTTGACGTACCAGCGCGCGTAGTCCGTCAGGTAGACCGGGCTGTACGTGTTCTCGGGCAGCTTGAGGATCTGGTCGAGGTACTTCCGGGTTCCGCTGTCGTCGGACTTCTTCTGGGCGTTCATCAGGAGGAGCGCGCGTGACCGGGTGTATTGGGGGTCCGAGAGGTCGACCGCCTCGAGGCTGCTCACCGCTTCCCCATCGAGCTGACCGCGCTTCGCGGAGTCGACGTAGGTGTCCAGCGTGGACACCGGGGTCTCGGCGACCGACACGTCCAGGGCGGGGGCGGCGAAGGTCTCCTCCGGGGGCGGGGTGTACACCGTCGCGGTCTTGGTGGTGGTCGCCTTGGTGGTGGTGGTCTTGGCCGGGGCAGCGGCAGGCTCCGCGGATCGGTAGCTAGGGGTCGACGTCGCGGCGACCGCCGGCTCGTAGGTGGTCGCGGTGCGGGCGCTGGTGGTCGTGGTCCGCGGCGGGGGCGCGGTGTACGTGACCGTCCGTGCCGGCTCGGGGGTCGACTCCCGCGGGGTGGTGCGCGCGACCGGGGTGGGCGCGGGCGCGGGGGTGGGGGGCGGCGTGTACGCGGCGACCGGCTCGGGGGGCGGTTCGGCGACCGGCGCGGCGGGCGGCGTCGGCTGGGCCATCAGCGCCGCGTCGTCGCTGCCGGCGTCCACCGTCGGCTCGACGGAGGGCGGGGCGGCGTCGGCCAGCATCGAGGCGGCGTCGTCGCCCATCGACGCGGGGGCGGCGGCGATCTCGGGGGTGGGCGCGTTCGCGGTGTAGTAGGACCAGCCGAACCAGCCGGCGCCGGCGCAGGTCGCCACCAGCCCGAGACCGACGAGAGCGGCGACGCCGAGGATCAGGCCGCCGCCGCTGCGGGGCGGCTCGGGCTCGTCGTAGCTGTAGGGGTCGGCGACCTTGGGCGGCGTGGCGGCGGACACCGGGCGCGGCGGGGGCGGCGGGGGGGCAGGCGCGAGGGGCAGGGCCTTGAGCGCGTCCATCGTCGTGGCCGGTCGCGGAACCGGGGCGGCCGTCGGCACGGGGCCCGGGGGCGGCATGGGCCGAGAGAGGTTTGGCGGCGGCATGGGCCGGGAGAGCGGGGGCGCCGTCATCGAGGGCGGGGGCGGCGTCTCCGCCGGGGCGGCGGGAGGGAGCTCCTGCGGGGCCGCACGGACGGGCTCCAGCGGGGCGGCCCGGATGGGCTCCGGCGGGGGGAGGGGGGCGGCCGCGGAGGGGCGCGGCGGGGGCTCAGCGTGCGCCGGCTCCGGGGTGGGGGCCGGCGCGGCGCGCACCGGCTTGGGGCGCGGGAGGGGAGGCTCGGAGGGGAACTCGGCCACCGAGACGGGGACGGCCGTGGCGCCGACGCGGGCTCGGTTCGGGGCGACCGTCGGTTCGGGCGGCACCACCGTGCTTCCGCTGACGTAGGGCGCCGGCTCGGCGTCGGCGCGGGCGCGCTTCTTGTTGGCGGGGGGCGGTGGCTCGCTCGGCGAGAGGTCGGCCGGGGGGTCCATCGCTTCGTAGTGCGTGGGCTCGGCGGAGAGCTCCGCGCCGCGTTTCGCGGATCGCGCCGCGGAGCCGGCGGGGACGCCGGGGCGCGTGGCGCGGTCCCGGTCGGGGGGCGCGATGCCGAACGCCTCGGCGTCGGTGCCGGGGATGGTGGGGCGGTCCCGATCCTCGGGCGCCCGCTCGGGCGCGCCCAGCGTCGTGGGCGGATCGATCTCGATCGGCTGCGGGCTGGTGGACTCGGTGTGCTCCCGCACGCCGTCGCCCTCGTCGAGGCTGATCAGCCCGAGCTGGTGCCGCTCCCGCGCGGCCCGCTCCTGGAGCGCCTGGGCGGTGATGGCCGCGGTCGTCATCGGGTCCGGATCGATGCGGGTGTCCGGGCTGTCCAGGAAGCCGTCCGCGCCGAGTGGCGCGTCCTGGAGCGACGAGAGGCCGGTGCTGGGGGGCACGAGCGCCTCGATGAGGGGCGCCGCGAAGGCCCGCGTGTCCTCGGCGATCGACGCGAAGCTGTAGCCGGACATCAGGCCGCGGAGGTCCTCGCGCAGCACGAAGCTCCGTTGATACCGGTGGCGCGGGTTCAGCGACAGCGCGCGGTACAGGATCTTGTCCAGCCCCGGCATCAGCTCCTTGACGCGGAGGAGCTGGGACGTGGCCTCGGCGCGTCGGACCTTGTGGATGGTCTGGAGGTTGGAGTCGGCGCGGAAGAGGCTCTCGATGGTGAGCAGCTCGTAGAGGATCGCGCCCACCGAGTAGATGTCGCTGGCCGCGTCGAGCGTGAGCCCGGATGCCTGCTCCGGAGACATGTACGCGGGTGTCCCGAGCAGGGCGCCGATGGCCGTCAGCTTCCGGTTCGACTCCTTGTGAGACTGCGGGGCGCTGGAGCTGCTGGGGACGTCGGGCTCCGCCGTGCCGCGCATGCTCGCGAGACCGAAGTCGCAGACCTTCACGTGCTCGACGGGGTCACCTTCGTCGTTCGCGCCCTCGACGATGAGGATGTTCTCGGGCTTGAGATCGCGATGGACGATGCCGAGATCGTGCGCGACAGCCACGGCGGAGAGTACCTGA
>JAYVAS010000713.1:0-2864 GCA_043750895.1 Pseudomonadota bacterium | reverse complement strand
TGATCGCAGCCGGAGGCCAGCAGGTAGGCGCCGTTCGAGCCGCTCTCCTCGAGGTAGGCCACCACCGGCTTGCGGTTGGCGCGGGCCTCCTTGACGATGCCGCGGAGCTCCTCGATCTGGGCGAAGCTGAAGGGGGCGTTCTCGATCTTGAGCACCATCCCCGTGACTTCGGGATCTCCCGCCGCGGCGTGGAGCCGCCGGAGCAAGGTGAGGTAGCTCTCCCCGCCGGCGCCGAACAGGCCGCCCTGGGGGTTGTAGGGGTAGGCCTCTTTCAGCTCGAACAGGGCCACGCCCCGGCCGGGGAGGAACAGCTGGTCGTCGTCCGGGACGGTGGTGATGTACCCGCCGCCCCCGATCTGACCGGCCGCGGTCGCGTGCGTGACGACGCCCAGGCCGAGGTCCGCGAACCGGAACTCGAGAGCGCCGCCCGCCGACACCTGGTCGACGGCACCCAGGGGGAGGTCCGCCCAACCCCGGACCCAGAGCCCCTTGACCGGGCGGGCGCGGGCGCTGAGCTGAAGGTGGTTGTCGAGGCCCCGGTCGGTCCTGGCCGTCCCGTACCAGTCGGCGCCCACGGTGATCGTGTCGCCCCAGGGGCGCACGGCGAGCCCCCCCCCGTAGCGGGTGTAGACGTCGAACTGCGGGCTGGGACTCCCGAGGTTGAGCACCGAGCCGCCCGCGGCGAGCCACGGCGTGGGCCGCCAGCCGACGCCCAGGTCCCAGCTCACGAAGTTGTTGTCGCCGCCGTCGGGGAGCTGCCAGTGGATCGCGCTGCCGAACGAGAGGGAGTCGGCGAGACGCACGCTCGCGCCGCTGCTGACCGTCCACCAGTCCAGGCGGTCGACGCCGACCTGGCGGTACGCGATGCCGGTTCCCAGGCCGCTCCCCGTCGTGGCCAGGGTCAGGGCGTTGAGCCCGCCGCTGAGATCGGAGTAGTCGTAGTAGACGGCGTACCCCGCGTCCCGGTCGAAGTTCATCAAGCCCGGGTTGGTGTACAGCACGTGTACGCCGTCCTCGCCGGCCAACCCGGGGAAGGGGAGCGTCGGCCGTGCGGCGGCCTGGGCGAGGGCCGGCAGGGGCGCGAGTGCGCCCAGAGCGAGGATCGCGTATCGAGCCATCCGGTTCATTCGGGCTCCAAGAGGTCGACTATAACGGTACCGGACAGGGCCTGTGGTCCGAGGTTCCCTGTACGCCGCAACATGGGACCTTGAAGTTCATCGAACGACTTACCCGTATCTATTATTTTTCATTGGACTCTTGCGCGGTCGTCGCCGCCGGTTGAGAATCGGTTCTGCTCCTCCCGGGTTGAGGTTCCGGCTTCTTGTCGGCGCCGAGGTTCGCCAGAGGTGCGTTCCGGTGTCGAATCACCGCGTGCCCAGGGTTCCCATGTCGACGTCGCGCTACCTCCTCCCGCTCGCGCTGTTCCTCGTTCCTTCCGCGTTCGCCCAGGATGACGCCGCGAAGGCGCCTGCGGCCCCGACGGTGGCGGTTCCGGAAGGAGCGCCGACGGGCCCGGTGTTCGGCACCGCGCTCCAAGAGATCGCTTCCGACTCGCTCTTCGCCAACGCGGCCGTCGGAGTCCGCGTCGTCCGGATGAGCGACGGCGCGGTGGTGTGGGAGCATGGGGACGACCGGCCGATGATCCCGGCCAGCACGATGAAGCTGCTCACGGCGGCCACGGCGTTGGAGACCCTCGGCCCGGCCTACCGCTTTCCGACCTGGGTGATGGTGGACGGGGAGGTCGACGTCAACGGCGTGCTCGACGGCAACCTGTACATCAAGGGCCAGGGCGATCCCTCCATGGTGTCCGAGCGGCTGTGGCGCATGGCGCTCGACGTCCGGCTGCGCGGCATCAAGGAAGTGAGGGGGAGCGTCATCTTCGACGACAGCTACTTCCAAGACTCGACCCTCATCCCAGGCTGGACCGAGGCCGACGATCTCGACGAGGGCCCCACCTACTTCCCGCCTCTGGGCGCGCTCTCGGTGAACTACAACATCGCTGCGCTGGTGGTCCGTCCCACGGCGTCCGGTCAGGCGGCGAGCGTCGAGTTCGAAGCACCGTCGCCGGCGGTGGTGATCGAGGGCTCGATCATGACCGGCTCGACCCGCAGCCGGTACTGGGTGGACATCGACCGCGAGGTCGACCCCGCTTCCCTCGTCGCCACCTACAAGGTCAAGGGGAACGTCCCGGCCGACGAGGGGGCCAAGACCATCTACCGCTCGCTGTCGGACCCGCTCACCAACTACATCGGCACCTTCCAGAGCCTGCTCAAGGCCCAGGGCGTGAAGGTCAAGGGCGGCTTCAAGCCCGGGCTTACGCCGACTGGCGCGAAGGTGCTGCTCACCGAGTACTCGGACCCGCTGGTCGACATCCTGGCCCAGATGAACAAGAAGTCGAACAACTTCATGGCCGAGCAGGTCCTGCGCTGCGTGGGGGCCGAGAAGTACGGCCTCCCGGGCACCACCGAGAAGGGCCTGCGCGCGATGAAGGAGTACCTGGGCTCGGCGGGGGTGAAGCCCGACGGCTATACCATCACCAACGGGTCCGGCCTCTCCCGCGGCACGGCGCTCCGCCCGAGCGCCCTCACCGCGGTCCTGTCCGACATGTACCGCAACGCGGCGGTCGGCCCCGAGTTCTTCACCACCCTGTCGGTCGGGGGGCGGGACGGGACCCTGGCCTATCGCTTCCGCGAAGATGGCATGGAAGGTAGGATGCGCGGCAAGACGGGAACGCTCAACGGCGTCTCGACGCTCGCCGGGTACGTGCGGGCGGCCGACGGTGAGGTCTATGCCTTCGCCTTTCTGGCCAATGACATCGACGGCGCCGTCTCCCGTGCACGCCGCGCCCACGAACGGCTCGTGGC
>JAYVAS010000712.1:0-2738 GCA_043750895.1 Pseudomonadota bacterium | reverse complement strand
GCGCTTCTGGGTGTGTCCGTGCTTTTGTCGCTCTCCCTCGCCTTTGCCACCCCGGTGCAGCGCGCCGAAGTGAACCTCCTCGACCTCCGGTTCAGCGGGGCAGCCGAGGAGTTCTCCGTTCCCAAGCCAATTCTTCTCGCGATCGCCTACGAGGCCACCCGCTGGAACCCCGACGTCGTCTCGGCCTGGGGCGGGTACGGCATGTTCGATCTCCGGGAAGGGGATCAGGATCCCTCGCTCGAGCACGCGGCGGCGCTGCTCGAGGTCAATCCGAACCTCCTCGCGGTGGACTGGACGCTCGCGGTGCGCGGGGTCGCGGCCATCCTGGCCGAACAGGCACGGTCCTCCAACGGCGGCGTGCTCCCCCCGCGGGACGACCTGCTCGCGTGGTGGGACGCGGTTCGCGCCTTCTCGGGTCGCCAGGAGCCGCACCTGCAGGACAACTATACCCACTACGTCTACGAGGTCATGCGGGACGGCGTCGAGGAGACCACCCGCTGGGGTCGGGTTCGGATCGAGCCCCACGACCTCGACCTCGCCGGGCTGGTCGAGCCCGGCCCTCCCTCGTCCACCGACTCCGCGCTCGCCGCCCAGTGGTACGCGGCCTCCACCTGCAACTACTCGGACTACTCGCGCGGTGCCTCTACCATCGACATGGTGGTCATCCACACCGTGCAGGGCTCGTACTCGGGCTGCTACTCCTGGTTCGCGAACTGCTCGGCCCAGGCCAGCGCCCATTACGTCGTGCGCTCGTCGGACGGCCAGATCACCCAGATGGTGCGGGAAGCGGACGTCGCCTGGCACGCCGGCGATTGGGACACCAACGAGCGGTCGGTGGGCATCGAGCACGAAGGCTACGTCGAGGACCCCGGCACCTGGTACACCGACGCGATGTACCGCGCGTCGGCCGCGTTGACGGCCGACATCTCCACGCGGCAGGGCGTCTCCCTGGATCGTTCCCACATCATCGGCCACAACGAGGTTCCGGGCTGTCCCAGCGGCAGCGGTGGCGGCGCGTCCTGCCACACCGACCCGGGGTCGGGCTGGGACTGGGACTACTACATGAGCCTCGTCACCGGCTCCGGCGGCGTCGCAACCGGCGAGATCATCGGTGCCGTCGCCGACACCGACATCTACAACGGTGCCCGGCTCATCGGCGCCAACGTCTGGATCGCGGAGACGGGAGAGGCAGCGACGACCGACGCCGACGGGCTTTATCGTTTCGAGGACATCCCCTTCGGCACCTACACCATGCACGCCACAGCCCCCGGATACGCCGAGGGCACCTGCACCAAGACCACCACCGGCTCGCAGGAGTGGTGTTCGATCGCGCTTCTGCCGGACGACGGCAGCGGGACCGGCGGCACCGACACCGCGGTCACTGACGGCGGCACGGACACCGACGGCACCGGTGGCACCGGTCCGGGCGACGATCGGCCGGCGGCGACCCCGGTGGGTCTGCCCGGCGAGCTGGTGCCGGGCGAAGCGGTCGGCGGTTGTGCCACCGGTGGTGGGTCGCGGGTGGGGTGGGCTGCGTTGCTCCTCCTGCCGCTCCTGATCCGCCGTCGAAAGTAATTCTTACGGAGTTCTTTCGGATTGATGACTTTTTCTACCTCTAGACAAACCTGTCGATAGTCCTTCGTCCAACTGCCGTATGGTGTTGGTCGGCGATGGAGGTTGGATGTTTCGGTTCGCGTACCCCCTGTGGCTCGCAGGCTGTGGCACAAGCAGCTTCGCGCCTTCAGGTATGGTCGGGCCCGAAGCCGCGGACGTCGACACGGTAGGGGACACCGGCGGGGGCGACGACACGACCACCGACACCGGGACGCCTCCCGACCCGCCCGACGCCGTCGATCTCCCCTCCGCGTACGGGTGGACCGGCGGCACCGACTACGGAGATCCGCTTCCGATCGAGGTCATCGCCGAGGCGATGGAGACCGCGGTCGCGGCCGGACCGACCTACACGCCGGCGCCGATCTTCGACGCCTACTCCCTGGCGATGCTGGCGGCCCGCTCGGACTGCCCGGGCCCGGTCGACAGCGGCTCGGTGATCTTCTGGATCGGCGCCTGCGAGACCCCCGAAGGCTCGGTGTTCGACGGCTACGCGCAGCTCACCGAGTACGACGACGCGAACTTCTCGGGCACGACCTACTTCGCCAACGCCACCATCACCACGGCCAGCGGCTACCGCTACGTCAGCGCCGCCCACATCACCGACGTCCAGATCGGCGGCGTGTCGGACGACCGGCGCCAGTACGACACCTTCACCGGGGCGGTGACGGGCACCAATACCTGGGACGGCCCGGGGGTGAGCGGCACCTGGATGGAAGAGGGGCTGTTGCCGGCCATGACGCTGACGTTCACAGTGTACGAAGACGGGGCGCGGGACGGGACCCTGACCGGCGTGGTCGCCATCCCGGGAGACGTCTTCCTGGCCGCGTCCTACGACGCGACCCTCTGGAACGAAGCGTCGGGCGCGGCCTGCGCCGAGGAGCCGTCCGGTACGGTGTCGCTCCGGGATCCCGACGGCAACTGGTACGAGGCCCGGTTCGACGGCGGCCTGGAGGTCGAGGACGCCTCGGCCTGTGACGGGTGCGGGACGGTGTACTGGCGTGGGCAGGAGGTGGGCGAGGTGTGCCCGGACTTCTCCACCTGGCTCTCGTGGGGCACCCGCCCGTGGTAGCGCTGGTGCTCCTCCTCGGGTGCCCGCACGGCGTCGATGAGAAACCGACCGGCGG
>JAYVAS010000711.1:0-3234 GCA_043750895.1 Pseudomonadota bacterium | reverse complement strand
GGAGACGGCGTCGGTGTGCATGTCCAGCCGCGCGGTGCCGTACTCGAGCGCGTACTCCTCGCTGATCTTCTCGTAGGGGAGCTTGCCCGGCTTGCGGGCGGGGACGAACGCGGCGCCGAGCGCCATGGCCAGCGGGGCGCCGAAGATGAACCCGCGCGACTCCATCCCCACCACGGCGTCGATCTTCTGACCGGCGTAGACCCGGGCCAGGTGGTCGGTGATGCCACGCATCAGCTCGGGTCGGGCCAGCACGGGGGTGATGTCCTTGAACAGGATCCCCGGCTTGGGGAAATCAGGGACGTCCCGGATGGTGGAGACGAGCTGGGCCTTGAGATCGTTCATCGTGCCTCCGAAGTCGCCTTGCGGCGGGAACCAAACCATTTGACGAAAACCCAGCCCGCACCCAGCGCGACCACCAGCGCCACGAACCACAGGAGGTCGTGCTTGAGCACCTCGGAGAGGGCCGCCGGGTTGTCGAGCAGGTCGGGGCGCTGACCAATGGTGCGCGCACCGAACACCGAGAGGATGGCACACCAGATCGTGCTTCCCACGAAGGTGACCAGGGCGAAGGGCCAGAAGGGGACCTTCACCAGACCGGCCGGGAAGCCGATGAGGTGCCGGACCACCGGGAGCAGGCGTGACACGAACACCCCACCCAGGGCGTACTCGTTGAGCCAGCGCTCGGCGAGCTCGAAGCGCTCCGGGGGCAACAGGAAATACTTTCCGTAGCGCGCCACGAAGGGCCGGCCGGCCCAGTAGGTGAACCAGTAGGTGAGCGAGGAGCCGAAGGTGGAGCCGGTGCCCCCCGCGAGGATGATCCCGTAGAGATTGAACTTGCCCTGGGCCGCCCAGTACGCAGCGGGGGGCATGACGATCTCGGAAGGGATGGGGACGATGGTGCTCTCGAGCGCCATCATGAAGAACACGCCGGCGTACCCCCAGTCACGGGTGAACTCGAACCAGGTGCGGAGCAGATCATGGAACATCGAGAGCCCAGGTGCGAAGGAGCGGTAGCACCGCCTGCGCGGTGACGTCGAGCATGAGTGGCGTGACCGTAGCGTACCCCTGCTCGCACAGGGGGCCGTCGGTCTCGGGGAGGTCGTCGAACCGGTCGTGATCGCCGCCGATCCAGAAGTAGCGCCGCCCCCGGGGGTCGGTCTTGACGTCCACCATCGGCTGATAGTGGCGCCGTCCCATCGCGGCGACCCGCACCCCGCGGAGGTCCTCCGGCGCGCGGTCGGGGATGTTGAGGTTCACCAGCACCCCGGGCGGCAGCCCGGTACGCAGGACCTCGCGCACGATCTGCCGGACCACGGGCTGCGCGGTGGCCCAGCGCGGGCCGTCGTCTCCCACCCAGAGGCTCGCGGCCAGGGCGGGGATGTCCATCGTGGCCGCCTCGCGCGCCGCCGCGACGGTGCCCGAGTAGTGGACGTCGGTGGCGAGGTTGGTGCCCCGGTTGATCCCGGAGATCACCAACGCCGGACGCCGTGGCAGGAGGTGGTGCACCGCGAGGTACACGCAGTCCGCCGGGGTACCCGAGACGGAGTACCGACGCGGCCCCCGCTCGGCCACCCGAAGCGGCTCGTGCATGGTGAGCGCGTGGGACTTCGCCGACTGTTCGGTGGCGGGGGCGACCGTCCACAGCTCTCCGAGCCCCTCGACCGCCACTGCGAGCGCCGCGAGCCCGGCGGCATCGATACCATCGTCGTTGGTGAGCAGGAGGAGCACGCCGCAGCTGTTCTAACGCCTTGCACGTGCACGGAAAGCCCTCGCGCCGAAGGACCCTTCGTTATAGTCGCTCCCCCTGATGCGCCCCCGTTACGCCGATCTCTTCCGCCGCATGCGCGACCCCGATCCGGAGCTCGCCGACGCGGCCTTCGACGCCGTGCTCTTCGATCGGGAGAGCGCCGTCCCCGACCTGATCGACTGCTTCGAGAAGTCCAAAAGGGACCCAGAGATGCGCTTCCTCTGCGTGCAGCTCCTCGGCTTCTCGGGGTCAAAGGCAGGTATTCCGACGCTGGTGCAGGCCCTCGAGGACAAGTCGCCCCGGGTGCGCGCCGAGGCGTGCCGCTCCCTCGAGGACATCGGCGCCACCGAGGTCACCCCCGCCGTTCGCGCCCGCCTGGACGACATGGACGAGGACGTGCGCGTCGCCGCCATGGAAGCGCTGGAAGAGCTGAAGGGCGCGTAGCCCGCGCGCAGGGCTCGTCCGGAAACAACCGTTACCTCAGCGCTGGCTCCGCGGCTCCGGTCGGATCACCATGAGCCGGATCTCGGTCATGTCCTCCATCGCGAAGCGGACCCCTTCGCGGCCCAGGCCCGAGTCCTTCACCCCGCCGTAGGGCATGTGATCCACGCGCCAGGACGGCACGTCCCCGATCACCACCCCGCCGACGTCCAGGTCGTCCCAGGCCTGCTGAGCGCGGTACAAATCCCGGGTGAACACCCCCGCCTGGAGGCCGTACGCGCTCTGGTTGACCTGGGCGATGGCCTCCTCGAAAGTGGAGAACCGCGAGAGCACCGCCACGGGCGCGAACACCTCGTCGGCGACCACCTTGCAGTGCGCGGGCACGTCCTCGAGCAGCGCGGGGGTGATGCATGCGCCATCGCGCTGGCCGCCACACAGGAGCCGTCCGCCGGCCATGATGGCCTCGGAGATCCAGGCATCCACCCGCATCGCCTCGTTGGGGTGGATGAGCGGACCGACGAAGGTGTCCTCGGCGCGGGGATCCCCGGTCTTCAGCAGGCGGGTGGCGGCGACGAGCTTGTCCCGGAGCGTGTCGTAGACGCTGTCCTGGACCAGGATGCGCTGCACCGAGATGCAGCTCTGCCCCGACTGGTAGAAGGCCCCGAACACCAGCCGGGCCACCGCGTCGTCGATGTCGGCGTCGGCACACACGACGCACGCCGCGTTCCCGCCCAGCTCGAGGACCACCTTCTTCTTGCCGGCGCGGGCCCGAAGCTCCCACCCGATCCGGCCGCCGGTGAAGGACAGCAGCTTGAGCCGGGGGTCGGTCACGAAGGGATCCGCGTCCTCGTTCCGGCACGGAAGCACCGAGAAGGCCCCGGGCGGCAGCGCCGTCTCGGCGAGGACCTCGCCGATGAGCAGCGCGCCGAGCGGGGTGCGCGGCGAGGGCTTGAGCACGAACGGACACCCGGCGGCGATGGCCGGGGCGACCTTGTGGGCCACGAGGTTCAAGGGGAAGTTGAACGGGGTGATGAGCGACACCGGGC
>JAYVAS010000710.1:0-7185 GCA_043750895.1 Pseudomonadota bacterium | reverse complement strand
CGCGGGGTGGTCGGACATGGGCTTCGCCTAACGATTACGCCGACGGAGCGCTTCCCGCGCCCGGCTGTCCTGCTGGATGCGCTTCCACCGCGCCTGTTCTTTGCGGACTGCCGCCGGGTCGTCGCGCCGGACCGCGAACGCCGCCTCCCGCTCCAGCTTCCGCCACGCGGCGAGCCGGGCTGAGTCGATCACCCCCGCCGCGATCCCCGCCTGTACCGCGCACCCCGGCTCGTTCCCGTGCTGACAGTCGCGGTAGCGGCAGGCCGCGGCGGCGGCAGCCACCTCGGCGTACACCGCTTCGAGATCGGCGTCCCCCTCGAGCGCGAACGCGCGCATCCCCGGGGTGTCGAGGAGCAGCCCGCCCCCGGGGAGGGGCACCAGCGTGCGCGCGGTGGTGGTGTGTTTCCCGGTCTCGTCGTGCAGGCGGATGCCGCCGGTGTCCTGCCGCGGCTCTCCGCACAGCCAGTTCACCAGGGTGGACTTGCCCACGCCGGAGCTGCCGGTGAAGGCCGCGGTCCGGTGCGGGCCGACGAAGTCCCGCAGCCCCGCGCAGCCCTCGCCGGTGACGACGCTGCACGCGACCACGGGGATCGTGCCCAGCACCCGCTCCAAGGCGCGCACCCGGGGCAGCGGGTCGGGCACGAGGTCGACCTTGGTGAGGACGACCACCGGGCTCGCGCCGCTCGACGCCAACGCGGCGAGGTAGCGCTCCACCCGCCGGACCGAGTAGTCGGCGCCGACCGCGGTCACGACGAACACGGTGTCCACGTTGGCGGCGATGACCTGCGAGGCGCCGTCGGGACCTCGTCGTCGGAACGCGGACGCCCGTTCCAGGGTGCGGACGATACGCAGCGCGTCCTCCCCTTCGACGACAACCCAGTCGCCGACCGTGGGCAGGTCCCCGGCGCCCCGGGCACGACCGGCGAGCGAGCCGGGGCGGGGCCCGGTCGCGGTGAGGAGGGTGTAGTGACCGTGGGCGGTCGCGGCGACGCGGGCGACCGGGAGAGATTCGAGCTCCTCGGGGGTGAGTTGGGCGATGAAAAACGCGGAGAGACCGAGTTCGGACAGAAAACGCACGGGAATGCCTGGGAAGGGAGGGAACGGGGGGCCCACGGAGCGGACCCCACGCGGGAGCGGAGCACGCGACCTCCGTGCTCGACGAACCCGTCACTTCCCCAGGCACACCTCTCCCACGATCACGCGGGGGGCAGTGCCGTCTCTAGCGGGAGAGGACGGCGGTGTATGCGGCAAGATCCGTCATGAACACCTCCATGTGCCGGGATACTCGCGCCGAGCGCGGCGCGCAAGGTCCGGGGACGGAACCACCGCTCGATTCGCGCGTGGATCCCCCAGATGTTGTGCCTCCTCTCGCTGAGTCTCGCCACCGAACCCGAGGCAACTGACGCCGCCCGCACCCTCGCCGTGCCGCGCACCGCGGACGCAATCCGGGTCGACGGTGTGATCGACGAGGGCGCCTGGGCCGGGGCGGCCATCGCCCCTGCCTTCCGGACCTTTCAACCCAACGGCGACGCCGTGGACACCGAGGTCGAGGCCCGGGTGATCCAGGACGACCGCGCGCTGTACTTCGCGTTCACCGTGCGCACCGAGCGGCCGCTGGACTCGGCCCTGCTCCCACGGGACGAGACCACCTTCCAGGACTGGGTGGGCGTGTCGCTCGACACCTTCCGCGACGCCCGGCGCGCCTACACCTTCCGGGCCAACCCCCGCGGCGTACAGGCCGACGGCGTCTACGTTGAAGGGCTCGACTTCTGGTTCCTCGACCTGAGCTGGGACGACGTCTGGGACTCCGCAGGGGTGCTGACCAAAGACGGCTACACCGTCGAGATCGCCATCCCCTTCCGGACGCTCCGGTACGGCCCGGAGGCCGAACAGACCTGGGGCATCGTCCTCACCCACTTCGTGCCGACGCCGTGGACGGTCAACACCTGGCCCACGCTCTCGCGGGACGAATCGGCGATCCTCCCTCAAGCCGCGGCGCTGCTCGTCCACCCCCCGAAGCCGCGCGGGCTGCGGCTCGAGCTGAATCCCACCCTGACCGGCGCGTGGGCGGGCCCGGGCTCCCCCGTGGTGCCCGACCCCGGCTTGGGGGCGCGCCTGGCGCTGACCAGCGGCATCACCGCCGACCTCGCGGCAAACCCCGACTTCTCCCAGATCGAGGCCGACGCCGACCGGGTGGTGGCGAACACCAAGTACCCCCTCTCCTACGACGAGAAGCGTCCCTTCTTCCTGGAGGGGTCCGACTTCTTCGAGACGCCGAGGTCGGTCCTCTACTCCCGATCCATCGCCGACCCCCTCGGCGGGCTCAAGGTCTCGGGGCGCGCCGGTAACGTAGGCCTGGGCGTGCTCTCCGCGTGGGACGAGGCCCCGGGGCCGAGTACGATCTGGGTCGACTACGCCTCGGGCGAGCTCCGCCCGGGCTGGGACCAGACGGCCGTGGCCGGTTCCCAGGCCCTGGACAGCGTCGCGCGCGTGCGGGTGGACGTGGGGGACGGCGGGGGACTGGGCGTCATCGCCAGCGACAAGGAGCTGTTCCGACCCGACGGGAGCGTGCTCGGCAACCACGTCGCCGGGGTCGACACCCGGCTTCGGTTCGGCGACCACCTCGTCACCGAGGGCCAGGTCCTCGGGAGCCTGACCGACCTCGCAGACGGCGACACCCTGGCGGGCGCGGCGTGGACCGCCTCCGCCGGTTGGAACGACGAGAAGTGGGGGTGGGTGCTGTACCACGACGCCAGCACCCCCGGTTTCCGCGCCGAGAACGGGTTCCTGGAGGAAGTGGGGCGCATGGTGTTCCTGGGCAAGGGCACCCGCACCATCAAGACGGACGGCGTGGTGCGTACGCTCTCCATGGGCGCCGACGCCGCGGCCGCGATCGACTTCGAGGGCGCCCTCACCGGGCTCCGGGTCGGTCCCCGCGCCGACGGCCTGTTCGGCGACCACCTCTACCAGGAGGCCGAGCTGTTCGTGATTCACGAACGTTTCTTCACCAAGGACTTCGATCGGTGGACCTTCAACGGGTACACCGGCATCAACGTCTCCCCGCACCTCGGAATCGGGCTTTCGTGGGACATCGGGCCCGAGCCGCACTACCGCGCGGAGAGCCTCGACGACCTCTACCTGGGCTGGAACCAGACCATCGGCACCGAGGTCACCGTCTCCGCCTTCGATCGGCTCACCGCCTCCTGGGACCTCGACGGCGCCCAGTTCAAGCGCTCGTTCGCCGGGGAGGTCGTGTACCCCACGCTGATCAACCGCCTGAAGGTGAACGTGAACCTGACCCGCCCGCTGTCCGTACGGTGGATCGAGGAGTGGAACACGGCCGACGCCTCGTTGGACTCGAGCGCGCTGCTCGCCTACGAAGTGCACCCGGGCACCGCGGCCTGGCTCGGCTACAGCCAATCCTTCGACCTCGACGCCGCCGAGATCGTCGACCAGCAGGTGTTCGCCAAGGTCTCCTACCTCTGGCGGGTGTAGGGTCGGGAAACGGGCCAGGGTGCGGATCCGCCCCCAGCCGCCCGGCCGCCCCCATGGTACGGTCCGTACATGCTCTATCTGCTCCTCGCGTGCAGCGACTACAACCTCGAGGGTGACAAGGACCGGGACGCCGCGTTCGACACCGGCGAGACCGTCCCGGTGGACACTGACACCGACGACACCACGCCCACCGACACCGACACCACCCCGGGTACCTGCGATCTCGCGGTCCCGAGCGCCGGGACGGTGGCGATCCTCGAGGCCTGCGAGGGAGCCATCGCCACCGAGATCACCGACCCGTGGAACGTCCAGATCGAGTGGGAGTACGACACTGGCGGGCTCGGCGTCATCGTCATGCCCGCCATCGGAAACCTCACCGACGACGACGGGAACGGCCGGGTCGACGAGAACGACGACCCCGACGTCGCGTTCACCGAGTGGAGCGGGTACCTCACCGCCGTCACCGGGGATGGCGGCACCGAGCTGTTCCGGCTCTCGGGCTACAACGGCAACGCCGGCGTCACCGTCGCCGACGTCACCGGCGACGGGGAGCCCGAGGTGATCGCGCTCGACAGCCGCGGGCGGGTGAACGCGGTGGACGCCTCCGGAACCGTGGTGTGGAGCTCCGCCGTCATCAGCGGCATCGCCTACTACCCGCAGCCCACCGTCGCCGATCTGGACAACGACGGCGACGCCGAGGTCATCTTCGACATCGCGGTGCTCGACGGAGCGACCGGGGCCACCCAGGCCACCCTGAACCGGAGCCTCACGACCTCGTGGCGCACCCCGGTGGTCGCCGACCTCGACATGGATGGAGAGCGGGAGATCCTGCTCGGCAACGTCACCTACGCCCCGAACGGGACCGTCCTCTGGACGAACAGCGGCACGGGATCGGGGAACTTCGCCGCCGTCGCCAACATCGACGCCGACCCCGAGGGCGAGGCGATGTTCGTCTCGGGTAGTCAGCTCCTGATCTACGACTCCGACGGCACCCGCATCCGCGTGGTCAACATCGCCGGCAGCAACGCCGGCCCGCCGTCGGTGGCCGACTTCGACGGAGACGGCGAGGTCGAGATCGCCATCCCCGCCAACACCACCATCTCCCTCTACGAGATGGACGGCACGCGCGTTTGGAACAGCTCGATGCAGGACGGGTCCGGGCTGGCCGGGTGCAGCGGCTTCGACGTCAACGGCGACGGCGCCTACGAGGTGCTCTTCGCCGACGAGGTCGCGCTGCGGCTCTACGACGGCAAGACCGGCGCGATCCTCTACGAGTTCGCCGATCACGACTCCCAGACGCTGTGGGAGTACCCGGTGGTCGCCGACATCGACAACGACGGCAGCGCCGAGATCGCCATCGCGTCGAACCTCTACTACGGCGGCCGCCTCGGCATCACCGTGTTCGGTCACGCCGGCGACGGCTGGCCGGCGAGCGGCCCCACCTGGGGCACCCACGACTTCGCGGTGACCAACCTCGGCGCCGATGGGTCCGTGCCCACCGGCGAGACCCCGTCCTGGCTGGTCCACAACGTCTTCCGCGCCCGACCCTCCGTCGACGCGCCCGGTGCCGCCGACCTCTTCGTGGACCCCCTGGAGGTCTGCGTGTCCGGCTGCGATCCCGACGACGAGGTCGCGTTCACCTGGAAGGTCGGCAACCAGGGCCCCGTCGCCTCGGAGCCCACCACGCTCGAGCTGAGCGTGCGGATCGGGTCCAGCGAGACGCTCCTCCAGTCCGTGCCCATCCCCGCCCTGGACGGCGGGGCCACGACCACCGGGCTCTACGAGGGCGTGGCCAGCAGCTTCGCGGGCGCCAGCGCGGTGAACTTCCGGCTCGTCGGGGTCACGCACCTCGAGTGTGACGAGACGAACCAGGACGTCGCCCTCGACAATACGTTTTGCCCCTGAACCGACAGGACGACCCGCCGGGATGAAGACCCTCGACGGCCGGATCGCCGTGGTGACGGGCGCCGCCAGCGGCATCGGCGCGGCGACGGCGCGTTGTCTGCGGGAAGCCGGCTGCGTGGTCGTGGCTGTCGACCGCGATCCCGCGGTGCACGCGGTGGCCGAAGCGATGGGCGGGGTCGGGAAGGTGGTGGACGTCTCCGATCCCGACGCCGTCGATGCCCTGGCGGCGTGGGTGGTCGCCACCTACGGCGCCGTCCACATCCTCGTGAACAACGCCGGCGTCACCGTGGTCGGCACCTTCGAGCAGCACTCGGCAGCGGACTTCGACCGGGTGATGCGCATCAACCTGGGCGGGGTGGTGAACGGCTGCCGGGCCTTCCTTCCCCACCTCCGCGCCGTCGACGAGGCCCACATCGTCAACCTCTCCAGCGTGTTCGGCATCGTCGCCATCCCGGGGCAGTCGGCGTACTGCACCAGCAAGTTCGCGGTGCGGGGCTTCAGCGAGGCGCTCGGCGAAGAGCTGCGTGACAGCGCGGTCGGGCTCACCGTCGTCCATCCCGGCGGGGTCCGCACCAACATCGTCGCCAACGCCACCCAGGCGACCGGCATGGTGCCCGACGACACCCTCCAGCGGCTCGCCCGGTTCTTCGCCAAGCGCACCCCGCCGCCCGAGGAGGTGGCGCCCCGTATCGTCGCCGCGATCCGGAGCAACCAGCGCCGCGCCCTGGTCACCGGTGACGCCGTGGTGTTGGATTGGCTGCGCCGCGTCGCGCCGGTGTGGGGCAACCGGGTGGTCGCCGACAACCTCCTCAAGCGCCTGCGCGTGCGCGCGACGTTCCTCCACCCCCCGCATCCTCCCCCTGACCGAGGTTAAGCCCGCGGATGTCCTACGCACCGACCGAGACCTGGGACCTCGAGCCCCTCTTCCCCGGGGGCCCCGGCGGCTCCGCCTTCCTCCACGAGGCCGAGTCGATCGAGGCCGAGCTCCGGGACCTGATCCGGCGCTCCGACGCCCTGCCGGTCCGACCGCACCCCGCCGACCTCGCCAGCGTCCTGCTCCACCTCGAGCGGGTGTCCGAGCGGCTCAGCATGGTCTCGACCTTCGCCGGGTGCTCGGTCGCCGCCGACGCCAACGGGAAGGCGGCCCTCCGCGCCCAGTCCAAGGCGAGTGAGCTCGGCACCCTGTACGGGCGCGCCAGCGTCGCCCCCACCGCGCGCATCCTCCACCAGACCGAAGCCGAGTTCGAGGCGCTCCTCGCGTTTCCGGACATCGCGCACATGCAGAACTACCTCAAGGACCAGCGCCGGTTGGGCCGGCTGCGCCTCCCCGAAGCCGAGGAGACCCTGGCCAACGAGCTGACCCGGGACGGCGTGATCGGCTGGGGAGAGCTCTACGACCTGAAGGCCGGCGCCCTGAAGATCCGCATCGACCGTGGAAACGGGCCGGAGGAGCTCTCGCCGGGACAGGCGAGCCCGCTGCTCAGCCACCCCGACGCCACGCTGCGGGAGACGGCGTACGACGCCCTCCAAGGCGCCTGGCGCACGATCTACCCCGAGTGCGCCAAGGTCCTCACCCACATCACCGGTACGCGGCAGGTGCTCAACGATCGTCGCCGCCTCGACCCGCTGGAGGAGCCGCTCGCCGGCGCTCGCGTCGAGCGCAGCACCGTCGAGGCCCTCATGGCGGCTTCCCGCGGCGCTCGCCCGCTCCTCAACCGCTACCTCAAGGCGAAGGCCAAGGCCCTCGGCAAGACCGAACTGGCGTGGACCGACATCGGCGCGCCC
>JAYVAS010000709.1:0-6824 GCA_043750895.1 Pseudomonadota bacterium | reverse complement strand
CACGTTGGAGCCGAGGGTGGACGAGGCGAACGCGGCCCAGAAGACGTTGCTGGCTCGGGCGCCGTTGACGAGTACCACCTGGGCATCGTTGTTGACGGTCAGCGAGGATCCCACCTGGAAGATCCAGACGGCGTCCGGGTCCCCTTCGGCGTCGAGGGTCACCGTCCCGCCGACCGCGATGCTCATCGCGCTGTCGGAGGTGTACACCCCGGGGGCGAGCACCATCCCGGACAGATCATCCACCAGGGTTCCCGGGGGGCGGCCCATCGCATCGACGTAGGCCGCCGTGAGGTCGATCTTGGCCTGTTCCGCGATGCCGTCGGAGTCGGCGGCGTACAGCGTGCCGGCGATGATCGGATTGGTCGCGGTGCACGGAGCGCCGTCGCCGAGGCAGGTGGCCGTGGGGTAGAGGCCCACGTCGCCGGTCAGCGTGGTGGTCCCACCCGAGTTGGAGTTGGTCAGGCCCGCGCCGGAGACGGCCACGAACGAGCTGAGGCTGCCGAGGTCGACGGGTACCCAGATCGAGGGAGCGCCGCCGGTGCTGAAGGCCCAGACGTAATCGAGGCTGAGGGCGTTCCCGGCGAGGTCGCGGATGCCCGTGGTGACCGTGGCCGTGTAGCTGGTGTTCGCGTCCAACAGGTCATCCGCCGCGAAGGTCGCGGTGAGCATCGGGCCGTCGTAGGTCACCGTCCCGGTGACCTCCTGGCCGTCCGCGCTCGCCACCAGGAAGGTGGTGGGCGTGATGCGCAGCGGGTCCATGTCCTCGTTGAAGGTGGCGTTCACCGTGGCGTCGAGCGCGACCCCGGTGGCGCCGTTGGTGGGGTTGGTGAAGATCACGTGGGGGGCCGCGAGATCGACGTCCGAGCCCGTCGTGAAGGTCCAACGGTAGTCGGTGGCGAGCGCGTTCCCGGCGACGTCCCGGGCGCCGGTGGTGAGCGTGCCGCGGTATTCGGTGAACGGGGCGAGGTCCTCGGAGGGGTAGAACACGGTCGTCGCGCCGAATTGGGTCACCACGCCGGCCACTGCGCCGTCATCGAGGGTGAAGGTCGACGTCGTCAGCGACAGCGGGTCCATCGTCTCGTCGAACATGCCGATGATCGCCGCATTGGCAGCCACGTTGGTTGCCCCGTCCTCGGGGATGGTCCAGCGGACGGTGGGGGGCGTGGTGTCCAGGAACATCGACGTGTCGGTCGTGGACGTGTCCTGGCATCCGGTGTCCTCCGGGCAGCCGGAGTCGGGCCAACCGACGACCTGGTGGCCGCAGCCCGCCGTCGAGACCAGTGCGAGGAGGAGGATTCCGCTGCCTGGGAGTAGGAGTCGGGGATGGGAGGTGTTCATGGGGTGTCTCGTGGTTCCGTAGGTGTTGGTGACAGGGGGCGGGGGGCGGCGCATCAGGGCGTCGGGGCGACGATGGTCGCGCTGTCGATGTCGACCGCGCTCTGGGCCAGCAGTCGACCGTTGATGGACGCGCGGGTGCGGAGCGTGATGGAGGTCTGGCTGAGCACGACCCCCTCCATGTGAGAGGTGGTTCCGAAGTCGGCCAGCCCGGAAACCTGCCAGTAGATGTTCTGCGGGTCCGCACCGCCGGCGAGCGAGACGCGGGCGCCGTTCGCCACCGTGAGGTCGGCGCCGATCTCGAAGATCCAAACGTCGGTGGCGTTCCCCTCGAGGGTCACGTCGGTGGGGATCAGGAGCCCGGTGCCCCACTTGTAGACTCCGGCGGTGAGCGTCATCCCACCGATGTTCCCCGCGCCCAACTCCGTCACGTCGGGGGCCCGCCCGGCCGCGTCGGTGAAGGCGGTGCCCATGTCCCCGATGGCGTTGGTCATGTCGTTGGGTGTGGGGGGAGCGTAGTCGGCGGCGAAGACCATCCCGACCACCTGGGTGGAGGTGGCGAACTCGTTCGATGCGTCCAAGGTGAGCGAGAAGCCGGTGATGTAGGTCGCGGCGGCCGGGCTGATACCGATGTCACCCGTGATCGACGAGGTGGGGACGGTAGAGATGCCGGTCTGTGCCAGGACCGCGAAGTCGCCGGCCGAGCCAAGGTCGACGCCCAGCGCCGGGATTGTGGAGCGAGGCGTGGACCAGCTCCAATCGGTGATCGCAAGGGGGTTCCCCGATCGGTCGGTCACCTCCGAGGTGAGCTCGGCTTCGAAGAGGGTGGCGCCGAGGATGCTGTCGGTCGCGACGAACACCGCGGTGTCGCCGGACACGCGGATGGTCCCGGCGATTGGGACGCCGTCCGCGTTCATCCGGAAGGTGCCGGCGTTTACCGAGGCCGGGTCGACGTCCTCCGTGAAGACCACGATGATCTCCCCGGGGGTGGCGACGTTGGTGGCCCCGTCCTCGGGGTTGGTGCTGAGCACCTCGGGGGGTGTGGTGTCCAGGACCGGGCAGCTCGGATCCGAGCCGGGGTAGATGGTGGCGTCCTCGTCGTCGCAGTCATCCCCGAGCGGGAACCCGTCCAGGTCGGCGTCGAAGTCGTCGTCTCCGGCGCAGTCGCTGTCGATGCCGTCGTACCAGGCGTCGGGCGCCTCCGGGTACACGCTCGCGTCGATGTCGTCACAGTCCGGCCCGACGGGGAAACCGTCGTTGTCAGCGTCATTGTCCGAGTCGCCGGCGCAATCGCTGTCGATGCCGTCGTACCAGGCGTCGGGCGCCCCCGGGTAGACGGTCGCGTCGGTGTCGTCGCAATCGGTCCCGATCGCATACGAATCGCCGTCGGCGTCGAAGTCGTCGGCGCCGTCGCAGTCGCCGTCGATGCCGTCGTACCAGACCTCGGCGGCGCCGGGGTGGATTTCCGCGTTGCGGTCGTCACAGTCGACGCTGAAGTCGTACCCGTCGCCGTCGGCGTCGAAGTCGTCGGAGCCGTCGCAGTCGGCGTCCACCCCGTCGTACCAGGTGTCGGTGGCGGACGGGTTGACGGCGGCGTCGGTGTCGTCGCAGTCGAGATCGAGCGGGTACCCGTCGGCGTCCGCGTCGTTGTCGTCGTTTCCTGCGCAGTCGGAGTCGGTGCCGTCGTACCAGGCGTCGGGTGCGCCCGGGAACGTGGCCGGGTCGGCGTCGTCGCAGTCGCTGCCGACAGGGAAACCGTCCGAGTCCATGTCGTCGTCGTCGTTGCCCGCGCAATCGCTGTCGACGCCGTCGTACCAGGCATCCACCGCGCCGGGAAAGATGGTGGCATCGGTGTCGTCACAGTCGTCGGCGAGGGCGAAGCCGTCGCCATCCTGGTCGGAGTCGGCGTTCAGGCCGCAATCGGCGTCCGTGCCGTCGTACCAGCTGTCGGGCGCGCCGGGGTACACCGCGTCGTCGGTGTCGTCGCAGTCAACCCCGAGGTCGTACCCGTCACCGTCGGCGTCGTAGTCGTCATCGCCCGCACAGTCGCTGTCCACGCCGTCGTACCAGGTGTCGGTCGCGCCGGGAAACACCGTCGGGTCGGTGTCGTCGCAGTCCGCGCCGTAGGTGTGACCGTCCTGGTCCTCGTCCCGGCCCGCCGCCGCTGGGGAGACGTCGGTCTTCTCGGTGTCACAGCCCAGCGCGCTCAGCGCGATCAGGACGAGCGCGGTCGAGAAGGGGGAGTGGGCGGTGGCTGCCAGCAGCGTGCGGAGGTTCGTCATTCGGTGCTTCTCGTGCCCGGTTGGCGTGAGGTCGGGTTCGGGTGGCGTTCGGAGAGGGGCGGTGCAGAAGGTCTGGTCATCGGCCTCCACCCAGCAAGTTCCGAGCCGCGCAAAAAATGCTGTAATACCAAGTAGTTGGTATTTCGCTCCCTGAACCGCCATGGCGGATTCAATCAAATTGACTTAGGGCTATTTCAATTCGAATGAAGGCCCCGATGCGCGTTGACGACCTGGACCTCAAGGAGCTCCTCGAGCTGGATCCGGAGGGGGGGGTCATCCGCTTCGCGGGGCAGCGGGCGCTGCTGTTGGACGCCGTCGCGATGGGCCTCCTGCGCAAGTACCTGGTCGAGAACTTCGGCGTCACCGCGGCGCGGACGGTGCTCACCCAGTTCGGGTTCGCCCATGGCTGGCGGATGGCAGAGGCGATGCGGTCGGAGTTCAGCTGGGCGAACGACGACGAGTGGCGGCTCGCCGGGACGCGGATCCACGCCCTCGAGGGCCTGTTCGGGGTCGATCCCGGACGGGACAGCCCACTCTCCAAGGAGGGTGCGGGCCTTCGGGCCTGCTACGAGGCCGAGCAACACCTGCTGCACTTCGGGAGGTCCGACGTCGCGGTGTGTTGGACCGTGTGCGGTCTTCAGAGCGGGTATCTGAGCTGCAGTACGGGAAAGCAGATCTACGTGGTGGAGGATCGCTGTCTCGCCCGGGGGGACGCGGCCTGCCATCTGGTCGGACGGACGCGCGAGGAGTGGGGCGAGGGGCACGCGTCGGAGCTGGTTTTCTTCCAGAAGAAGCCGCTCCGGGAGAGCCTCGACATCTCTCTCCACCGCGTGACCGAGACCCTCAAGGCCGCCGAGCACAAACTTCGGGTCCGCCATGGTGCGTTGGTGAACGCGGCGCCCGAGGTCGAGGAGCCGCTTCGAATCGTCGCCAAGAGTCCCCCCATGCGTGAGGTCATCGATCTCGCCCGGCGGGTCGCGCGCGTGGACGCGACGGTGCTGATCGGGGGGGAGAGCGGAGCGGGCAAGGAGCGCATCGCCCGGCTCATCCACGAGGAGTCGGCGCGCGCAACCGGACCCTTCATCGCGGTCAACTGCGGTGCCATCCCCGAGACGCTGCTCGAGAGCGAGCTGTTCGGGCACGTGCGCGGGGCGTTCACCGGGGCCAGCGTCGATCGACCCGGGCTCTTCGAGGCCGCCAACACCGGTACGTTGTTGTTGGACGAAGTGGGCGAGGTGTCACCGGCGATGCAGGTGAAGTTCCTGCGGGTCCTCCAGGAGCGTGAGGTCCGCCGGGTGGGCGAGAACCGGACCCGCCGGGTGGACGTGCGCGTGGTCGCCGCGACGAACCGGGATCTCGCCGTGGGGGTCCACGCGGGGACCTTCCGCCAGGACCTCTACTATCGGCTGAAGGTGATCGAGCTGCGGGTGCCGCCGCTTCGGGATCGGACGGACGACGTCCTTCCGCTCGCGCGCCTGCTCCTCGCCGAGTCTGCCCTCCGCATGAAACGGAAGATCTCCGGCTTCTCGCCGGCGGTGGCCAGCCAGTTGCTCCGCTACGACTGGCCCGGGAACGTGCGGGAGCTGGAGAGCGCGATGGAGCGCGCGGTCGCGTTGGCCGACGGCCCTCGGGTCGAACTGGAGGATCTGCCCGAGGAGGTGCGCCAGGCGGCGCCGGTTCGGCTGGTGAGCAAGGGTGCGGTGCGGTCGTTGGACGAGGTGGAGAAGGAGCACATCCTTGCCAGTCTGGAGCAGAACGGCGGGAACCAGACCCGCACCGCGGAGCAGCTCCAAATCGGTTCCGCGACACTGTATCGAAAGCTCAAGTCCTACGGCCTCATCGCCGGACGGGGTGCCCCGTGATCGCAGCCGAGGCCATCCTGAGAGGGAAGGTGCTGATCGTCGACGACAAGGAGGCGAACGTCCTCCTCCTCACGCGGATGCTCCAGGGCGCGGGGTACTTGGACGTCACCTCCAGCATGCGGCCGGCCGAGGTGTGCGAGCTTCACCTTCGGCGCCAATTCGACCTGATCCTCCTGGACCTCGAGATGCCGGGGATGGACGGGTTCATGGTCATGGAGAACCTCAAAGAGATCGAGACCGGGGGATACCTCCCCGTCCTGGTGATCACGGCCCAACCCCAGCACAAGCTCCGGGCGCTGCGGTCGGGGGCGCGGGACTTCATCACCAAGCCGTTCGAGGTGAACGAGGTGCTGGTTCGGGTGCGGAACCTCCTCGAAGTCCGCCTGCTCCACGACGAGACCCGCCGTCTGTACGATCAGGTCGCCGCCGAGCAGGAGGTCGCCCAACGTCTGTTGTCGAACGTCCTCCCCGAGTCCCTCGCCGAGCGCCTTCGGGCCCGACCCGTCTCCACCGAGCCCGCGCCCGTCGAGGTGGTGTCCGAGGCCTATGCGGAGGTCGCCGTACTCTTCGCCGACATCCTCGCATTCACCCGGTTCGCCGAGGGCGTGGGGGCTGAAGTCCTGATCGGGGTCCTCGACGGCGCCTCCGATCGGATGGGCGAGTCGCCGGAGCGCCGGGGGCCGCGCGAGCTCGAGACCCTCCAGGACGCGTACCTGGCTGCGGTGGGGCTACCCGATGCCCTGGCGGACAAGACGGTCCAGGCCTCGCACCTCGCCCTCGATCTGCTCCGCGCCCTGGACAGGTTCAACGCCCACAGTCGGTACCAGTTGAGGGTGCGCATCGGGCTGGACACGCGCGACGACACCGTCGGTGCGGGGGGCACCCGCAGCCTCGGCTTCGATCTGTAGCGTAGGGAGTGGCGGTGGCGCCGTCCGCCAAAGTGGGGGAGTGATCGGTCATTTTGATTGAGTTCTGCCGCGGGGGGTTCGGGCCTCGCTGTGCCAAAGAGCCGGAATTCCAATGAAACATGGATGGCACGGACATTGCTTAGGACGGGGGTGTGCATTGCACTCTGGCCCAACCCGTCTGGCTCGGGCCTCTTCGTCCCCCATCGCGCTCTTCGTAACGGAAGAGGTGGAGCAATCTCATGTTTCGTACGTTGTCACTCTCGGTCGTCTCGGTCCTGCTGGCCTCGCCCGCCTTCGCCCACGGCGAGGACCATGCCGGTCCCGACCACAACCAGATCCAGGGGGTGCGTGGGGAGCTCCACGGCAGCCTCGACTCCTACAGCGTCATCGGCGTTGGCGGGCGGGCGGAGTTCGCCATCGTGCCCAACGGTGTGATC
>JAYVAS010000708.1:0-3244 GCA_043750895.1 Pseudomonadota bacterium | reverse complement strand
TAGATGGCACCGCCCACGTTGGACTTCCCGTAGATCCCGCGCGCGATCTCGCGAATCTGACCCTGGGTCTTGCTCGACTTGTCCGACCGGGACTTGCGGCCCTTGTCCTCGTCGCTCTCTTCCAGGTACTTGTCTCCGTCGTCCTCCTCGTCTTCGGCCGCGTAGGCGGTCGGGGCGGCGAGCAGTGCGTACGTCAAAAACAGCATGAGCAGTCCTCGTGCGGGGGGCGGGGATTCATACCACGAGACGCGCCGATCCGGAACAGGAACGGCGCGTCTGGCGGGTTGTTGACAGGTACCTGTCGTCCGGCGCGCCCCCGAGCGGCCCGCCCCGGGTCAGCTGGTGGTGAACATGAACGGGTAGGACACCACCACGAGCCCGTTGGCGGCCGGCTCGGGGAAGGTCAGGCGGAGGATGCGCCCGTTGATGCAGGACTCGGCGGCGGGGCTGCCCAGCGTGGAGCTCTTGGTGATGGCGCTGCTCACCGCGCCGGTGCCGTCGATGGTGAACTTCACCGTGACCTTCCCCGCGAGGGTCGGGGTCCGCACCAGCTCACGGCTGTAGCAGTACCGGATCTCGGCGATGTGCCGTTTGATCACCGCGTCGACCAACGATCGGTCGTAGTGGCCGATGGTGATGGCCTCGTCGCTCAGCGGGATCCCCCGTTCCGGCTTGGCGCCGTGACCCCCGATGGCCAGGTTGCGCGCGCCGGTGCGGTCGCCGGTCAGCGACAGACCGTCGGCGTCCCGGACCCGGCCGTTGTTGCCGAGTCCGTTGCCGCGGTCCCCGAGCCCCGGGCCGTTGGAGGCGCCGGAGCTCCCGATGAGTCCGTCGATCCCGCGTCGAATCCCACCGTCCAGGGTACCGCTGGAAATCCCCACGAGATCTGGGTTGTTGTTGAGCGCGTCGAGGAGCCCCAGGTCCTTGACGGCCTGTCCGCGTGGAGAGCCCCCGCCCCGCCGCCCCTCGGCACCGGCGGCGCGGGCCGCGGCCTTGGGTTGATCGGGGCGCTGCTGCGTGTTCGCCGTGGGGGTGGGGGGCGGGATGATCTGCCGGAAGAGGTCGGTGTTGACCACCCGGTCCTGGAGCTCGAGCGCGCTCACCTCGGGCGCCGGCGGGATGAAGCCCATCGCGGTACCGATCAGCAGGGCGGAGAGGCTGATGAAGGTCACGATGGCGGCCGCGCCGTGGTCGACCTCGTCCCGGATCCGTCCGACGACCCGGCGGGCGGCCACCGCTTCTCGGACGACGAAGGCGGTGGCGCCGAGGTCGATCACGAAGCGCTCGCCGGCGCCGAGCGGGTAGACGAAGGTGCCGTTGGTCACCCGGCGCGCGAGGCCGTTGGCGATCAACTCGGCCAGGCCGACCCGGCTGTCGCCGCGTACGAGAAAGCCGCC
Organism: Pseudomonadota bacterium; assembly: GCA_043750895.1. Lineage (GTDB taxonomy): Bacteria > Myxococcota_A > UBA796 > UBA796 > SXON01 > JAYVAS01. Next base: position 1,847 of record JAYVAS010000708.1, on the reverse strand, counting down.
CCAGCGCTCGTGGAAGCTCACCATCCAACCCTCGGGGGTGTGGTGGCAGAGGGTCACGGCGTCGTCGAACAGGAGCTCCCGGGGCGCGGAGAACGCCGTCGCGGTGCCGCGATCGGCGCCGGTGACGTTGGGCGGCCGGTCCGCGACCTGCACCTCGCTGCCAGGCGAGTACTGCCGCACGTCGCTGACCGCGTCGCCGATCACCTGCGCGACCTCGAGCACCCGGCGACCAGTGGGGTTGTCGGGTGTCGACGAAGGGCGAAGCAGGAACTCCACCGGGTCGACGGAGGCGTCGTCCTCATTGACCGAAACAGGGGCCGAGCGGGAGACGGACGGGTGGCATTCGGGAGACATTAGAACCCTCCAAGCCGCATAATTGCGGGGCTGTAGGGTCAGACAGCCTCCCTCCGGCCTGGTTCGGATTCTCTGGCAAAGGGTGTGTCAACGCGCCGCCACGTCGCCACGTCGCCACGTCGCCAAAAACAGAAACGGCGGAGTTGCCTCCGCCGCGTCCGTCCCTTTCGGGCGCTGGCCTACCCGGGCGAGAAGATGAAGGGGTAGCTGACGATGACGATGCCACCGCCCTTCGGCTCGGGGAACTGGAACTTCATGAACCGGCCGTTGATGCAGCTCTCGACCGCGGGGTTGTTCATCGTCGAGGTCTTGGTCGTGGCCGAGGAGACGGTCCCGTCCTTGGCGATGACGAACTTGACGGTGATCTTGCCGCCCAGGTTCGGGTTCTTGGTGAGTTCCCGCTGGTAGCAGTACCGGAGCTGAGCCATGTTGCGCTTGATGACGGCGTCGATGAGCGACTTGTCCAGGGCGCCGAGGATGATGGGGTCGCCACCGACGGTGCCGATGCCGCCCTCACCCTTGGAACCGAAGTTGCCGCCGCCGGAGCCGTAGCCCGACGCGCCTGACCCACGGCCTTTGGTGCCGAGACCGCCGAGGCCTTCCGCCGTGCCGCCGCCGCCGAGGCCCGAGCCACGAGCGCCGAGGCCGCCGGAGCCCATCTGGGTCCCCTTGGTGCCGATCAGCCCGCCGATGCCGTTCATCATGTCGGCGTTGAGGCCGGTGGCGCCGAGCGCGGAGTCCAGCGTGGCGTCGTCGCGGAGGGCGCCGAGGACACCGGCGTTCTCTGCGATCTCCTTGTCCAGCTGCTGCTTCTGCATCTGGACCTTGTCGCCCTTCGCCTTGTCCATCTTGGCGTCTTTCTTGCCGACCTTGCCCTCGTCCTTCTTCGCCTTCGCGCCTTCGCCGGCGTCCGGGTTGTCGTCGCGCTTCTTGTCCTTGATCTCCTCTTCCTTCTGCAGGAGGAGGTCGATCATGTGGTCATCGAGCTCGAGCTTCGAGGAGTCGGGGGGGGGCGGCATGACCGCGATGGCGATGGCGGCCATGATGGCCACGAAGGTCATGAACGCCACGATGCCGAGCAGCGGGTAGTCGACGTCGTCCGTCATACGGCCGACCGCCTTCTTGCCCGGGTACACCTGATGGGCGACGAAGATGGTGAAGCCGAGGTCGACGACGAGCCGCGAGTCCTCGGGCATCTCGATGGCGTAGAGCCCGTTGCCGGCCTTCTTCGCCTTGCCTTCCGCGATGAGCTCCGCGAAGGTCTTGCGGGTCTCGCCCACGTCGACGAAGCCGGCCCACTTCTCGGAGACGTTCGCCACCCAGGAGCCGCCGAGGTTCTGGAAGACCGAGAACTCGGGCTCCGGAAGCAGGTCGGACGGGACGTAGAAGTGGTTCTTCCAGCTCTCGTGGACGTCCGAGAGGCCGGGGATGACGAGGAGGAACTCGCCGAAGAGGTTGAAGAACGGCGGGACGTCGGAGACGTCCCAGCCCAT
>JAYVAS010000707.1:0-2796 GCA_043750895.1 Pseudomonadota bacterium | reverse complement strand
GCCTCGAAGATCTTGAACTTCAGGTCCACGTTCTCGGTGGCGGCCTCGACCACCAGCCCGGCGTCGCGATGCACGGCGAGGTCCGTGGACCAGCGGATGCGCCCGTTGATGAGGTCGGCGTCCGCGGGCGTCAGCTTCTCCTTCTTCACCAGCCGACCGAGGGACTCGCTGATGGTGCGGCGGCCGCGCTCCAGCGACGCGTCGTTGATGTCGGTGCAGGTGACGTCGTAGCCGGCGGCGGCGGCGACCTGGGCGATGCCGTTGCCCATCTGGCCAGCGCCGATGACGCCGATGCGGGAGATGCTCATGGGGACTCCGGGAAGGGGGACTGCGGCTAACACGCCAGGCGGGGGGTCGGCGCGCGCACCACCGCAGACGGCATAGGCTCTGCTCCCGATGTCGATTCCCAGCCTCTTCCGATCGTGGCGTCGAAGCCGCCTCCCGACCTGGTACGACCCGGCGTACCGGCTTCCCCTGCCCGCGCTCGAGGCGCGCAGCCGCTTCGACCCGCGGCGGGCCGACCTCGCCTGTTGGCACCTGCGGGACGTCGGGGCCCTGACCGCGGACGATCTGCGCACACCGATCCGCGCGCGCTACGCCGACCTCATCCGCGTCCACACCGCGGAGATGGTGGAGGGGCTCACCCAACCCGAGGCGCTCGCTCGGGTGTTCGGGCTCGATCCGTGGGACGTGCCCGTCGACGCCCTGTTGCGGACCCTCCGTCTCGCCGTGGGCGGCACGGTCGCCGCGGCGCGCGAGGCCGTGATCCGGAGCGGACCCACCCTGAACCTGCTCGGGGGCTTCCACCACGCCACCCCGGACCGCGCCGCGGGCTTCTCCCCGGTGAACGACATCGCGGTCGCGGTCGCGGCGCTCCGGGCCGACGGCTTCACGGGGACGGTGGCGGTCCTCGACCTGGACGCGCACCCTCCGGACGGCACCGCCGCCTGTCTGGGCGGCGACGCCTGGTTGGGGTCGTTGTCCGGAAGCGACTGGGGGCCCCTCCCCGAGGTGGACGAACAGGTCCTGGCCGGCGCCGACGATCAGCGCTACCTCGCCGCCCTGGCGGAGCTCCTGGGCCGGATGCCTCGAGCCGCCCTCACCTTCGTCGTCGCCGGCGGCGACGTGCTCGCGGGCGACCAGAACGGGCTCCTCGCGCTCACCCTCGACGGGGCGCGCCGCCGGGACCATGCGGTCGCCCGGGCGCTCGCCGGGCGCGGGTCGGTGTGGCTCCCCGCGGGCGGCTACCACAAGGACGCCTGGCGGGTCCTGGCCGGAACCGGGCTGGTGCTCACCCTCGGCAGCCTGGAGCCCATCGACCCCGCCGCCGATCCGGTGCGTTCCCGCTACGCCCGGGTGTCGGCTGGGCTGACCCCCGACCGCCTCTCCGGGGACCTCGACATGGCCGACATCGAGGCCGAGCTCGGGCTCCGGAGGGCCGACAGCGGCCGCCTGCTCGGGCACTACACCGCCGAGGGCGCCGAGTACGCGCTGGCCGCCTTCGGCGTGCTCGATGCCGTCGAGCGGCTGGGCTACCGTGATCTGGGCGTCCGCATCGGCACCACCGACGTCGGGGATCGTTTTCAGCTCTTCGGGAGCGCCGCGGGGGCCACCCACCTCCTCTCCGAGGCGGTGGTCGAACGCTCCACGCTCGCCGGCAAGCCGATCCTGTTCATTCATTGGCTCACGTTGCGGCATCCCCTCGCCGCGTTCCGGCCCGGTCGGGCTCCCCTGCCCGGCCAGGAGGTCCCGGGGCTCGGATTGGCCCGCGAGGCCGCCGAGATCTACCTGCGCATGGCCGAACGGGTCGGGCTGGCCGGGGTCGCGTTCCGCCCCGCGCACTACCACGTCGCCCGGGCGGCGGGCCCGCGGTTCCAGTTCCCCGATCCGGTGCGCCAGGGCCGGTTCGAGGCGCTCTCGGACGCGCTCGCCCACCTGGAGTTCGGCGCCGCCGCGCGCGCCGTGGCCGAGGGACGGGTTTTGGTCGACGGCAAGCCCTACCGGTGGGAGCCCGACGTCATGGTGGAGTGGCGGGACGGCACCGTCTCCGATCGCGCGGCCATCGAAGCGGCGCGTGGCCACACGACCGTCACGCTCGCTACGAGCGGGGCGGCGTAGCCGGGGATAGCCGTCGCCCCCGATGTCCACCTTTTCTCGCCTCGCGAAGCTGGGCACGCTGACCACCAAGGTCGGCGCCTCCTACCTGTCCGCGCGCGTGGCCGGGGTGTTCCAGGACGAGGACGGCAAGAAGGCCGCGATGGATCGCCTCCACTCGGCCAACGCGGAGCGGATCGTGGGGTCGCTGGGCGCGCTGAAGGGCGCCGCCATGAAGCTCGGTCAGGCGGTGGCCCAGGCCGCCGAGGGCCTCGACCTGCCGCCGGAGGCGAAGGCGGCGCTGTCACGGCTGCACGACAAGGCCGAGCCCGTGCCGTTCTCCGTCATCCAGGCCCGGGTGGAGTCGGAGCTGGGCGCGCCGCTTGGCGATCTGTTTCGCAGCTTCGACGTCGAGCCGGTCGGGACAGCCTCCCTCGGGCAGGCGCACGGCGCCGTGTTGCCCGACGGCACGTCGGTGGTGGTCAAGGTGCTCCACGAGGGCGTCGATGCCTCGGTGACCTCGGATCTCGCGGCGCTGCGCACCATGTTGCGGGCCGGGGGCGCCTTCAATCGGTCCAAAGAGGAGATGGACGCCATCTTCGCCGAGATCCGGGCCCGGCTGGACGAGGAGCTCGACTACGAACACGAGGCGCAGAACCTCCGCGTGTTTCGGCGGTTCTTCGCCGGGGACGTCGACGTCAC
>JAYVAS010000706.1:0-4773 GCA_043750895.1 Pseudomonadota bacterium | reverse complement strand
CACCGTCCTCTTCCTCCAGGGCGGCGCGTCGCTCCAATTCTACATGCACGCGCTGAACCTCCTCCGCCCCGGCGAAGCCGCGGACTTCCTGGTCACCGGGACGTGGGCCAAGAAGGCTCTCAAGGAAGCGAAGCTGGTCGGGGACGCCGCGTCCATCTGGGACGACGCCCCCGAGAACTACAAGCGGGTGCCGGCCGACGGCGAGTACACCGTGCGCGACAACGCGGTCTACCTCCACTACACCTCCAACAACACGCTGTTCGGCACCGAGTACCGCCGCACCCCCGATTCCCAGGGGAAGCCGCTCGTCGCCGACCTCTCCTCGGACATCGCCGGCGCCCCCCTCGAGGCCTCCAAGCACGACCTGATCTACGCGGGGGCCCAGAAGAACCTCGGCCCCTCGGGCCTCACCCTGGTGATCCTCTCTCCGTGGGCGCTCTCGCGCGTCCCCGAGCGCGGGCTCCCGTCGATGCTGGACTACCGGGTCCACGCCAAGGAGGGCTCCCTCTACAACACGCCCAACACATTCGGCATCTTCATGCTGGAGCGGGTCCTGGCGTGGATGGAGGCCAGCGGCGGTCTCGAAGGCGCCGTCGCGCGCAACAAGGCGAAGGCCGAGCTGCTCTACGGCGAGCTGGATCGGACCGGGTACTGGCGCCCCCACGCCCAGCCCGCCTCGCGGTCGTGGATGAACGTGACGTGGCGGCTCCCGACCGAGCCCCTCGAGGAGCAGTTCGTGAAGGAGGCCAAGGCCGCCGGCCTCGACGGGCTCAAGGGCCACCGTTCGGTCGGGGGGATCCGCGCGTCCCTCTACAATGCCCTCACCCTCCCCAGCGTTCAGGCGTTGGTGGACTTCATGCGTGATTTCGAGTCCAAGAACGGCTAGAGCGCCGCCCACCCCCAGCCCACGGAGGGCGTCATGCCCGATTCTCCCGACGACGACAAGCTCCACGGCCACGATCACGACCACGACCACGATCACGACGAAGACGAGGACGGGGAGGAAGAGGGAGACGACGTGGTGGTCCTCGAGGACGCCGAGGGCAACTCCCGCGAGTACGTGTTCCTCGCAGTCGTCGAGGTCGAAGAGGACGCGTACGCGCTCCTGACCCCGGTCGACGAAGACGAGAACGAAGAGACCCCCACCGAGGTCTTTCTCTTTCAGTACGAAGTGGACGACGACGGCAACGAGTCGTTCTCGGACATCGAGGACGAGGAGCTCTTCAAGCGGGTGCAGGCCGCCGCGGAGCAGTTGTTCGCCGAGATGGACGGCGACGAGTAGCCAGCCGGTCCAGAACCTGGCTACGAAAGAAGCCCCTCACGCGCCGTCGCGGAGGGGCTTCTGCGTAACGACCGTGCGGCCTACGTGGTGGCGACGACGGAGCACTCCATGATCGGGTCACACTCGGCCGGCACTTCGGCGGAGCAGGGGTCGGCGTCGAGTACGGCCCGCCAGGCGGCGTCGCAGTCACGCCAATCGCCGACGGTGGCTTCGCAGTCGGCGGAGAGGCCGTCGGTGGAGCAGTCGTCGCCGCCGAAGGCGATGGTGTAGGAGAACTCGAAGCCGGAGACCGTGTCGTCACAGGTGTACTCGGCCTCTTCGATGCTCTCGCAAAGCGCGATGACGTCGTCTTCGGAGAGGTCGGCGAGCTTCTTCGAATCGGGAATGCCGCAGCCGACGGCGAGGACGAGGAACGGGAGGTACTTCAGCATGGGAGACTCCAAAGGCGTGGGAGAAATCGGCGGACCGAACGCGCCTACCGGCGCGCCGCCGTCCTATACGCGGCGTCACGAAAAGTCATTCACCATCGCGCTACACTCGCGGCGAGGTGCCCATGGCCCGAGGTTTCGACCGCCGCCGCTTCCTGGGAGGAGGCTGCGCCCTGTTCACCATGAGCTGCGTGGCCCAATCCCAGCGAGAGGACTCCGTCGCCCCCGACGCCGACACCGACACCGACGCCGACACCGACGCCGACACCGACACCGACACCACCGAGCCCCCCACCTACCCCTGTGGCCAGACCATCGACCCCGGCGGCGCCGGCTGGCAGGAGCTCCCCCTCGCTTCGTGGCCGGACCTCGCCGAGGTCGGCGGCTGGTACGAAGTGGACGCCGGCGGGCGGGCGCTCGTCGTCGCCCACGTCACCGACGGCTGCTACTCCGCCATCTTCCGGGCGTGCTCCCACCAGGGGACGTCGATCGCGTACAAGCCCGACCGCGGTCAGTACGTCTGCCCCAACCACGGCGCCATCTACGCGGCGGACGGAGAAGCCGTCAGCGGTCCGCAGCCCACGGGGCTCCCGGTGTTCCCGTGCGGACGCGTGGGGGACAGCGTGTGGGTGCAGGCGGGGTGAGGCCGTACGAAGCCGCGCGAGGGCCGCCCGGTGAGAAACGCGGGCTACCGAGGCAGCTCCCAGATCGCCCGGAGACCTTCGCGACGCCCGACGAGGTACCGACCATCTGGGGTCCCGACAAAATGCGGCGTGTCCGCCACAGGCTTCCCCGGCCGCACGTCGATCGCGCCATCCGGCCGGTAGATCCAGGAGACGGGGCCGAAGTCGTCCTCCCAGTGCCCCTCCATCACCCCGACGCCGCGGTGGTCCACCGTGAGCACCCCGTGCGGGGCGGGGTAGCTGGCAGCGCGCGCGCGCAGCCGGGCCTGATCGAGGAGCCAGAGCTCGCCGTGGCGGTCCCAGACCATGCCGAGGACGGGCAGCGGCAGGATCGCGATGCGGCGGGCCTCCTCGCCCGCGGACCACTCCCAGACCACGTTGTCCACCGCCCAGGCGATGCGCGCCTCATGGGGATGGGCGGCGACCGGACCTTCGCCGACGGCGACGATGAAGGCGGCGCGATCGAGGTGCAGGGCTATTGTCCGATGCCCATGTTGCGCCAGACCTGCTGCAGGCCTTGCCTACGAAGGGTCTCCTCGTGCGCGCCCGCCCGCCCGCCGTTGGGGACGTACTGCATGTGCGGGGTGTCGACCGGGTTGGTCCAGCGCCCGCCCCACTCGAGGCCGCGGGCCTCCCCGACCTCGCCGTAGCGCTGGTTCAGCGTCTGGTGCTCACGATCCTGGGGCCAGTGCGGCTGCCCTTGGGCGTTGTGGAAGGTGGAGTCCATGGCCACCCCGTAGTTGTGCCAGGAACGGCCACCGGGCGCGTTGGTGACCCGCGGGCCCGGCGCGGTGCGACCCTGGGCGTAGAGGCGGTCCTGGTGCTCGTGGTCGCGGTAGGTGTCCGTCGCCATCATGCTGACGCCTTCGCGGCGCATGTCGCGCAGGGTGCCCAGCGCCCGGTCGCGGAACTGCGGGTTCACGTTCGCCCCGCCGAGGCGGTTCGCGTTGTCGGCCGGGTGCAGGTCGGCGAGCGTCCGCTGCTGGGCACCGGCGCCCTCGGTGAGGTTCACCCGGGTGTTCTGCTCGTCGTAGTAGTTGCGGCGACCCTGTTCGCCGGTGAGCTGGAAGGTGCCGTCGGTGTGGACGTTCCCGGCCGGTTGGCCCTCCGCGTTGCGGAGTTGGCCGTTGGCCACGGTGTAGTCCACCCCGCCGATGCGCATGCTGCCGCCGTCGGGGTCCCGCGCGCCGCGGAAGGTCTGGAGGCCGGCCCGTTGGTTCTCCGGAGCGGCGCTGTGGTACGCGGCCATGCCCCGCAGGTACTGCGCGGTGGCCCGGTTCGGCGCTTCCTGGAACTTCGTCAGTAGCCCGCCCTGCTGCGCGGCGGTGAGACGCTGGAAGCCGGCGTCGCCGGTGACCTCGCCGAGCGCGGCGACGGCCCGCGGGTTGTTGCCGTAGCGGGCGGTGGTGGTGGCGGCGGTGGTCGCGGCGTTGTCGGTGATCGCGGGGACCTCGGCGCGCTCGGCCTCGGTGAGCGCGGCGGGCGCCGGGGCCGGCCCACCGGCGGGACCCCGGACCTCACCGCCAGCAGGTCCCTGGGCGGGGCCTTGTGCCGGACCGCCGGCAGGTCCTCGGGCCGGACCGGGGCCTTGGGCCGGACCGCCAGCAGGGCCTTGCGCCGGACCGGGTCCCTGGGCCGGACCGCCAGCAGGGCCTTCCGCCGGACCGGGTCTCTGCGCAGGGCCCTGTCGTACCCCCGGCGCCGGGTCCGGACGCGCGCGACCGCGGCCCTCGGCGGGGAGCTGGGCTTGCGCAAGCTGAACCGGGGCCTCCGTGGCGGCATCCGGCCGCGGGCCCCCCTCGCCGCCACCCACGGCCTCGTCGCCGCTGGTCGGGGCCTGGGTGCGGCCCGTGGGCGGGCCGTCCTGGGTGCCCTGGCCGCGGTTGTCCCCGCGCTCCGGGGCGTCCGCGCGGCCCGTCGCCGGACCCTGCTGGGTGCCCTGGCCACGGTTCTGCCCCAGCTCGGGCGCGTCGCTGCGCCCAGTGGCCGGTCCCTGGGCGGTGCCCTGCCCCTGGCCACGGTGCACGTTCGCCTCGATCTCCGAGCGGACCCTCTGGAAGATCGCACCGTTGCCGTGCCGCCCTACGTCCGTTCCGGGTCCACGACGGCGCTCTTCCGCCTCGGGAGGGCGGCGGTGTTCGACTTCGCGGACGATCTGACGGAGCGATTGAAAGGGCATCGGGGCTCCGCCGCGAGACTACCACGACCGGTCCCACACCGTCCCTTGACAGTCTGCGGCACTTCCTCTAAACCGCGAGCCCCCCAGGTAGAAACATGCGCCTCCTTCTCCTCTGCACGCTCCTGGCCGCCTGCTCCCAGAACCAGAAGGGAGACGTCAAGGATCCGGTCGTGGCCGGCACCGACGACACCGCGGCCATTG
>JAYVAS010000705.1:0-3034 GCA_043750895.1 Pseudomonadota bacterium | reverse complement strand
GAGTCGCCGTGCAACGTGGTCACCTTCGACCGCTACGTGGACTCGTCCAGCGGCACCATCTACTACACGGCCGACCTGACCTTCGACGACTACTGCCCCGACCAGTTCTACGACCTGCACACCGAGGGCGAAGAGGGCGGGATCGGCGAGTACGTCCTCCCGGGCGTCCAGCCCACTGTCCCGGCGGACTGGTCCTGGGTGTCGCCGCAGATCTGGGGCAACGCCACCTACAGCCGCGCCGAGGACTTCTGCTTCGAGTGGACTCCGGCCGAGACCTACCCCGACGCCATCTTCTCCTGCTCGCTTAGCGGCCTGCTCGAGCCCGACGGCGATCCCGGCTTCGTCGGCGCCATCCCCTGGGACGACGGCGAGTGGTGCTTCACCTCCGATCAACTGCTCCTGATGCAGGCGGGTCCGGGCACGATGACCTGCTACAGCTACATCGAGGGGCCCTACTTCGGCTTCCCCTTCAGCACGAACCAGTACAACCAGGGGCGCTCGTACATCTACCTTCAGGGGAGCGTGGTCCTGGAATGAACGCCTTCGTCCGCGGCGCCGCCGTGCTCCTCCTGCTGGGCCCGTCGGCCGCGTGCAACGAGAACAACATCAAGTCGGTCCGGCTCGATGCCATCGCGGTCGTGTACGGCGACTTCGACAACATGAAGGACAGCCTCACCTCGCTGGAGATCGCGTCGACGGCGTACGACGGCTTCATCGTGCAGGCGACCTACCTCCCCGAGGAGGAGCGGCTGGTCCGAGACTACGGCGCGCCCGGGGTGGAGGACCTCTTGACGGACACCTCCGGAACCCTCGAGCTCGCCGAGTACAACGCCGTCTTCGTGAACTCCGGGACGCGGGGCCTGGGCGCCTTCCAGTACAACAACCCCCTCGAGCCCGATGACAGCCTACTCGCGGCGGGCACCGAGCTCCAGGACGCGTGCGACTTCGCCAACGGCGGCGGCACCCTGGTCGTCACCGACTGGGCCTACGATCTCATCGAGTACTGCTGGCCGGACGCGATCGAATTCTACGGCGACGACACCGTGCCCGACGCGGCCCAGGTGGGCATCGCCGACGGGGAGCTGCTCGGAGACGTCGCCGAGGAAGCGCTGGTGGCCGAGGTGGGCGCGCTGGTCACCCTGAACTACAACTACAGCGCGTGGGCCATCGTGGAGTCGGTCGGTGCCGACACCGAGGTGCTCATGACCGGCAGCGCCGAGTACCAGCCTTCGGCGGCGGAGCTTCCGGTGGCGATCGAGGATTCGCCGCTGCTGATGCGCTTCCCCACCGGCCGCAGCGGTCAGGTCCTGTACTCCACCTTCGCGCTTTCGGTCCAGACCCCGGGGCTCACCTCCGCCATCCTGCTGAACGGGGTCGAAGGCCTCTACGTCGGCGCGGGGAGCGAGAGCGCCGGGACCGACACCGGCGCGACCACGACCACCGGAGGGACCTGATGCGGGCCGGCCTGATGTTGCTGCTCCTCGTGGGCTGTTCCGAGACCAAGTTCAGCCAGCTGACCCAGGAGGATCTGTTCCAACAGAACCCCTTGAACACGGTGGACGTGCTCATCGTGGTCGACAACTCGTGCTCGATGATCGAAGAGCAGACGAAGCTCGGCGGTAACTTCGACAGCTTCATCCAATACTTCGATGCGGCCGACGTGAACTGGCAGATCGGCGTGGTGACGACCGACGTGCTCGACACCGAGCGCTTCGCGGGGCGCCTCATCGGCGGCGATGACGAGATCGTCCTCGCCGACGCGGACAACCGCGCGCTGGACGAGGTCAGCTACGATCGGTCCTGGCCGCTCGCCGAAGGCGTGGTCTTCTCGCTCGACCCCACCTACTACAGCGCGTCTGAGAACGACTCCGCGGACCACTGGTGTATCGACGCCGCGGCGTCGCCCGGCAGCACCAACACCGGCTGCGGGGGCACCGGTGACGGCGCCAGTGATCGCCTCTCCCCGGTGATCATCACCGAGTTCCTCGCCGATCCGGCCGACGTCCCGGACGACCAGGGCGAGTGGGTGGAGCTCACCAACGTCAGCGCCGCCGAGGTCGACCTCTCCGGCTACATCCTCCGGGACAACGGGCGGAACGCGTTCGTGATCCCGGACGGCACGGTCCTGGCGGCGGGCGCGTCGGCGGTGTTCGGGCGCACCGAGAAGACGGTGGCCGGGGCGATCGCCGTCGGTACCGACTTCACGCTCAACAACAACCTGCTCTACCTCACCCGCGAAACCGAGGGTGCCTCCGAGATCTTCGCCGAGATGGTCGCCCAGGGCACCAGCGGCTCGGGCCTGGAGATGGGCCTCGAGGGCGCGCGGCTCGCGGTCACCGAGCCCTTGCTCTCCGGCGAGAACGCCGGGTTCGTCCGGGAGGAGGCGAACCTGTCCATTCTCATCGTCTCCGACGAGGAAGACTCGTCCCCGGACCCGGTGGACACCTACCTCAACGACTACACGATGGTGAAGGGCGAGGAGGCGTACCGGGATCACGGCCGCTTCAACCTGTCGGCCGTCGTCGGCGACACCCCGCCCGACTTCGACGGCGAACCCTCGTGCAGCTCGGCCAACGGCAACGCCGCCTACGGGAGCCGCTACGTCTACGCCGCCAATCGCACCGAGGGCCTGCTGGACAGCATCTGCGCCGACGACTTCTCCCCCATCGTCGAGCAGTTGGGCCTGACCCTCTCCGGGCTCCAGTCCGAGTTCGCCCTCTCCCGCGTGCCCGACCTGGACACCCTCGAGGTGTCGTTCTACGCCGACACGACCGACGAGAGCAAGCTCCAGGATCTCACCATCGACGTCGACTTCTCCTACATCGAAGAGAGTAATTCCATCTTGTTCGAGAATGATCAGGTGCCCGCGAGCCAGGTGTACATCCTGGCCGAGTACCGCGTCCAGAGCGGCGCATGATGTTCCTCTTCCTCACGCTCGCGTGCACGAAGCCCGAACCGGCGGAGTGCTCCGAGGACATCCCCTGCGGCCTGGGCGCCGAGTGTGTCCAGGGCCAGTGTGTGTCGGCCTCGTGTG
>JAYVAS010000704.1:0-7238 GCA_043750895.1 Pseudomonadota bacterium | reverse complement strand
AGGCCGACGCGGACGCGGACGCGGACGCCGATGCCGACGCGGACGCCGACGCCGATACGGACACCGACGCCGATTCCGACAGCGACGCGGACACCGACGCCGACGCCGACGTCGACTACACGGGCACCATCAGCAGCGACATCGACTACGACGGGTCCTTCGGGAGCTTCTCGGGGAGCTGCCCCGGCAGCCTCGTGCTGCACGTCACCGCGGCGGGAGGCCTCAACGGGACGGGGTCGTGCCGGTGGGATGCGCTCGACACCGACTTCGACTTCACCTTCGAAGGCGCGGTGGGCGGCGGGGCGGTGACGGGGGACATGATCCTGTCGGTGGACGGGTCCGAGGCGCGCACGGCCTTCACCGGCACCGGCACCGTCGGATCGGCGCTCCGCGCCGACTACGATCAGGTGCACAGCTACGACGGCGAGACGGTGCACATCCGCGGGAGCTGGCAGGCGAGCCCGAACTGACGTAGACGGTCGCCCATGCACCCCTTCCAGCGCACCGAGCTGCTCCTCGGCGCCCCCGGTTACCAACGGCTCGGCGCGGCGCGGATGATGGTCGTCGGCCTGGGTGGCGTGGGCAGCTACGCCGCCGAGGCGCTGGTGCGGGCCGGGGTCGGTCACCTGACCCTCGTGGACTTCGACGCGGTCTGCCTCACCAACCTCAACCGGCAGGTCCACGCCACCCGCCGGACGGTCGGGGCGGCCAAGAGCGCGGTGATGGCGGAGCGGTGCCGGGCCATCAACCCGAAGGCGACGGTGGTGTCGGAGCAGGTCTTCTACGAGGCGGCCAACTCCGACCGCCTGCTGGATCCCGGCTACGACTGCGTGCTCGATGCCATCGACAACGTCACCGCCAAGCTGCACCTGATCGAGAGCTGCCTGCGCCGCGGCCAGCGGGTGGTGTCGGCGATGGGTGCCGGTGGGCGCACCGACCCCACCCGCATCCGGGTCTCGGACATCGCGTACACCGCGAAGGACCCCCTCGCGAAGGTGATCCGCACCACGCTGCGGCAGCGCGGCTTCGAGGGCGGGTTCGAGGCGGTGTGGACCGACGAGGAGCCCAACCAGCTCGACCCCGAGGTGGCCGACGCCTTTCACTGCATCTGCCCCGGGGGGGAGAACGAACACCACAGCTGTGGCCACCGGAACGTGGTTCAGGGCACGGTGCCCTGGCTTCCCGCCATGTTCGGCCTCACCCTGGCGGGGACGGCGGTGAACCGCCTGCTCGGCCGGCCGGTGTTGTCGGCGGACCGCGGGCCCCGGCTGTGATCCTCGCCGACGTCGCCGCGGCGTGGACGCGGGTCGGGGTGTTCGGGTTCGGCGGCGGGCCCTCGGTGATCCCGCTCATCCATGCCGAGTGCGTGGAGCGGTACGGATGGCTCGACGAGGCCGCGTTTCTCGACGCGCTCGCCTTCGGCAACGCGCTGCCGGGACCCATCGCCATCAAGCTCGCCGCCCACCTCGGGCGGATCGCGGCCGGGTGGCCGGGGGCCGTGATCGCGGTGGTGGCGGTGTCCCTCCCGGGGGTCGCCCTGATGCTCGCCGTCGGCGGCCTGTGGGCGCGCTACCGGGAGAACCCGGCCGTGGCGGGGATGATGCGCGGCGTCCGCCCGGCGATCGTGGGGATGCTGGCGTTCACGGTGTGGGAGCTGGCCCCCGACGGGGTTCGGGGTGCCGCGGGGGTGGGCATCGCCGCGTTGGCGCTCGGGGCGCTGGTGCTCCGGGTGCATCCGGCGGTGGTGATCGGGGTCGCGATGGCCGTCGGGGCGCTCTGGTTACGCTGAGCGGGGTGCGTGCGTTCCCACCACCACCCGCTCCACGTGGGCCAGATCGGCGTGGACGGAGGTGGTGAGCCCGCTGGCCTGCATCAACGCCGCCACCGCGGGCGCCTGGCCCTTCCCCACCTCGACGATGAGGCCCACGCGCGCGCGCCGCGCCGCTTCGGGCACGAGGCGCCGGTACACCGCGAGGCCGTCTTCCCCACCGTCCAGGGCGAGGCGTGGCTCCAGCTGCACCTCGGGCGCGAGGCCGGCGATCTCGGCGCTGGGGATGTAGGGGGGGTTCGACACCACCCAGTCGAGCGGGCGATCGGCGGGAACTCCGGCGAGCAGGTCGCTACGTCGGACCGCGACCCGCTCCTTGAGCTGGTGCCGATCGGTGTTGAGGCGGGTGCAGGCCAGCGCTTCCTCGGAGAGGTCCAGCGCGTAGAGGCGCACCGCTGGCAGGGCGAGCGCGAGGGTGAGGCCGATGGCGCCGGTGCCGCAGCCGACGTCCGCCACGTGGATGGGATCCCCTTCGAAGCGGGCCAGCGCCACCTCGACGAGGGTCTCGGTGTCGGGGCGGGGGACGAGCGTGCCCGGCTTCACCGTGAACGGGTGGCCGTAGAACTCCTTGTCCTCGGTCAGCCACGCCAGCGGCTCCCGCGCGCCGCGGCGCCGGACCAGACCCCGGACCGTCTCCAACTCGGCGTCGGAGAGCGGCCGGTCGTAGTTGAGGTACACGCCCACCCGGTCCAGCCCGAGCACATGGCCGATGATCAGCTCGGCGTCGAGGCGTGCGGAGGGGATCCCCCGGCCGCGGAACCACTCGGTCGTGGCGGCGAGCACCTCGACCAGGGGCTTCACCGCCCTTCCTGCGCCCGGAGCATCTCTGCCTGGAAGTACGAGGTCACCCCGGTGACGAGCTCGTCCATGTCGCCGGTGATGATGGTGTCGAGCTTGTAGAGGGTGAAGGTCGACCCGTCGGCCGCCGTCACCCGGTGGTCGGTGCAGCGGTTCTGCGGGAAGTTGTAGGTGCGGATGCGCTCCGAACGGTCTCCCGAGCCGACCTGTGCCTTCCGATCGGCGGCCTCGGCCGCCGCTTGCGCCGAGCGCTCCCGCTCGAGCAGCCGGGCCGACAGCACCTTCATCGCCTTGGCCTTGTTCTTGGTCTGGGACTTCTCGTCCTGACACTGCACGACCAACCCGGTGGGAAGGTGGGTGATGCGCACCGCCGAGTCGGTGGTGTTCACCGACTGACCGCCGGGCCCGCCGGCGCGGAACACGTCGATCCGGAGGTCCTTGTCGGCGATCTTGATTTCGACCTCGTCGGGCTCGGGGAGGATGGCGACGGTGGCGGCCGAGGTGTGGGTGCGGCCCTGGGCCTCGGTCGCGGGGACCCGCTGCACCCGGTGCACGCCCGACTCGTACTTGAGGTGGGCGTAGGCGTCCGGCCCCGACAGCGACGCGATGATCTCCTTGTAGCCAGCGTGGGCGCCGGCGACGCTCACCTCGGAGCTGGACAGGATCTCCAGCTTCCAGCCGTGTCGGTCGGCATACCGGGCGTACATCCGGAAGAGATCCCCCGCGAACAACGCCGCCTCGTCGCCACCGGTGCCGGCGCGGATCTCGAGGAGCAGGTTGCGCCCCTCGTAGGGGTCCTTCGGCAACATCATCACGCGGAGCTGCAGCTCGAGGGCAGGGATCTGCTCGTCCAGGCGCTCCTTGTCGACCAGCGCCATGTCCCGCATGTCGGGGTCCTGGAGCAGCTCCTGGAGGCCATCCCGCTCGTCCTGCGCGGTCTTGAGCTCGCGCACGAGGTCCACCATCCGCGCGACTTCAGCGCGCTCGCGCGTGACCTGCCGATACCGATCCCGCTGGCCAGCCAGCGACGGGTTCATCAGTTCGCGGTCGAGCTCGTCGAGGCGGGCTTCGATCTCTTCGGTGCGGAAGAACATGGCCACCACGGGCGCCAGGGGCAGACACACGAAACCCCCGGTCAGCGGATGCCGACCCGGGGGCTCCGGATGAACCTAGTCTGAGCTGACGATGTTGTACTTCTTGTTGAACCGTTCGACGCGGCCCGCGGTGTTGATCGCGCGCTGCTTGCCCGTGTAGAACGGGTGCGAGGCCGACGAGATGTCGATCTGGATGACGAAGTGATCGACCCCGTCGATGTTCTTCGAGATCTTGGACGACATCGTCGAGCGGGTGAGGAACTCGGCGCTGGAGCCGGAGTCCACGAAGACGACCGGGTGGAGCTTGGGGTGAATGTCAGACTTCATGACCGACTCGCGAGGGAAGGCGCCTGTTCACCCGTTTGGTTTCGACTGTCAAGGCTCAGCTCCAGCGCGAGGTCGAGGTCCTGGCCGACCGCGGCACGCCAGCGCGCGCGGCGGGCGCGGTCGACCGGGGTGAGGAAGTGATCGAGGGCGTAGGCGCCGGCGAGGTCCACGGCGGGCTGCCGGCCGCCGGACACCAGCGGGAGCAGCCAGTTCTCGTGCCCGCACAGCTCGCGCGCGATGGCATCGCCGGTGGGCGTGCCGGTCTCGACCGAGGCGAGGAGGGTGACCGAGCCGCCCCCCGCGAAGGCCCGGGCGGTGGCGAGCAGCCGACGCGCCCGACCCAGGGCTGCGAGATCCAGGCCCTCGGTGAAGCTGCGGCCGGTGGGAGGCGCGACCGCGTTGCTGGCCCGGACCAGCGCGTTGAGCCCGTCGAGGACCAGGACGGCGTCGCGCCGGTGCTCGGCGAGCCGGCGTACGCGCTCGATCGCCATGTCCACCACCTGTACGTGGCGCACGTCGGGCTCGTCGAAGGTGGTCGCGAGCACCGGGAAGGGGCAGCCCTCCAGCTCGGTCGCCTCCTCGGGGCGCCCGGCCACGAGGAGCCAGGTGAGGTCCAGGTTGGGGTGGGCGGCGGCGAGCGCTTCGGCGACCGCGCGGAGGGCGGCGGTCTTGCCGGAGCGCGGCGGGCCCCGCACGATCCCGCGTTGCCCGCGGGCCAGCGGCACCAGCCGGTCGACGAGGCGGGCGGTGGGGTTGCCGTCGAGGGGGAGATGACGGTCGGGTGCGCCGGCCTTCAGGTTCTCGAAGAGCACCCGCTCCCGGGCGGTGTCCGGCTCCTCTCCGTTGATCCGTTCGACCTTGATCAGGGCGAAGTAGCGCTCGTTCTCTTTGGGCGCGCGCATCTGCCCCGAGACGGAATCCCCGTTACGAAGGTTGAACCTTCGAATCTGGGACGGTGACACGTACACGTCGTCCGGACCGGGCAGGTAGCTGTACTCGGGCGCCCTGAGGAAGCCAAAGCCGTCGGGCAGGATCTCGAGCACGCCCACGCCCTCGGATTGGGGGGCGTTGTTGGCCCGGAGGATCGCCGCCACGAGATCGGGTTTTCTCAACCCAGCCGGATTCTCGATGTTGAGCGTTCGCGCGGTTGACACCAGCTCCGGGACTGAGCTGGACCGCAGGGCGGCAGGATCGGGCATGGCGGATGGGGAGGGAGGGGAGGGGAGGGGAGACGCGGCGGGTCGGTCAGGCGGGTCGGAAACAGTCCTTCAGCAGCATCAGCGAGCCGACGTCGTTCGTCTTGAACTTGCCACGCGCAATGTCGAAGGCGCCAGGGGCCTTGCCGTGCACGACGAGGTTCTCGAAGACTGCGGGGTCGGACTTCACCACGCAGTCGGCGTTCTCGGGCTTGCCGGGAGCGACCTCACACCGATCGGGGTGGAGGGACAGCGTGTACTTCAGGTCCCCGATCGAGAAGTAGTAGACCACCGTCTTGGGGGTCTTGCCGGGGATGTAGCGCCCGGGGAGGGCGGCGAGGATGGCCGACGCGGACGACATCTGGACGGATCGTAGCCCGTATGCGCGGGGATCGCCATCTCCGCCGGGCCCCCGCCCGGATGCGGGACGGGGGCCGGGGAGAAGAGGGTCAGGCGGACGCTCCGGCCTGGTAGATTAGGACCAGGACCATGCAACTCCCATCGGTTCGGCCGGGAGTCCGCCTTCCATTGTTCTCTTCGGTTAGACGGTGGGCGCCTTGAGGCTTTCGTGAGCGACCCCGCATCGAAGCGGATGGACGAGCTCGTAGACGAGCTCAACCGTCACAACCGGCTCTACCACGAGCTGAACGCGCCAGAGATCTCCGACTGGGACTACGACGTCCTGTTCCGCGAGCTCCAAAGCCTCGAGGACGCCCACCCCGCCCTGGTCCGGCCGGACAGCCCCACCGGGCGGGTCGGCGGGCGTGCCGTGGCGGAGTTGAAGCCGTTCACGCACGAGATCCCGATGTTGTCGCTCAACAACGGGCTCCGCCGTACCGAGCCTGGGGTCCCGCCGTTCGTGGATCTGCTCGAGTTCGAGCGCCGGGCCCGTCGGGCCCTGGGCGAGGACGCCCCCGAGACCTTCGTCTATGTGGTCGAACCGAAGCTCGACGGCCTCGCGATGGAGCTGGTCTACGAGGAGGGCCGGCTGGTCGCGGGCGGCACGCGGGGCGACGGGGTCACCGGCGAGGACGTGCTCCACAACCTCCGCCACGTCCGCAACATCCCCCGGCAACTGCGGGGATCCCCGCCGTCCCGGCTCACCATCCGCGGCGAGGTGCTGTTCGATCTGCCCGGCTTCGAGCGGATGAACGCCGAGCGCGAGCGGCAGGGGGAGCGCCGCTTCGAGAACCCGCGGAACTCGGCGGCGGGCATCATGCGGTCCCTCGAGACCCGGCTGGCCGCCAAGGCGCCGCTGCATTTCTACGCCCACTCGGCGGGGGTGCATCCGTCTCCTCCCCCCAGCCACGCCGCGCTGCTCGCCGAGTTCGCCACCTACGGCATCGCGGTGAACCCCCTCAACCGGGTGTGCGTCGGGTTGGACGCGGTCATCCAGGCCGTGTCCGACATCGAGGCAGCCCGTCCCGGTCTGGACTACGAGATCGACGGCGCGGTGGTGAAGGTCAACGCGGTGGCCCTACAGGACGCGCTGGGCTTCGTGACCCGATCCCCGCGGTGGGCGCTGGCCTTCAAGTACCCGCCCGCGCAGGTGCGGGCGCGCCTGCTCGGGGTGTTCTACTCCGTGGGCCGCACCGGGGCGGTCACCCCGGTCGCCCAGATCGACTCCGCCCGCGTGGGTGGCGTGACGGTGCGGAACGCGTCGTTGCACAACGAGCACCAGATGACCCGGATCCTCGGCCTGCGGGAAGGGGACACCGTGGTGGTGCAACGCGCCGGTGACGTCATCCCCGAGGTGGTGGAGGCGGTGGACGAGCCGGGTCGGGACGCCCGGCCGGCGTTGGCGTACCCGACCACGTGCCCGGTCTGTGGCACGGAGCTGGTGCGCGAGCCCAACCCCAAGAGCCCCGAGAACGTGCTCATCCGGTGCCCCAACGGGTTCGGCTGCCCCGCGCAGGCGGCGGGCGCCCTGCGGCACTTCGGCTCGCGCCTGTGCATGGACATCGAGGGCCTGGGTGAAAAGAGCGCCGACCAGTT
>JAYVAS010000703.1:0-2162 GCA_043750895.1 Pseudomonadota bacterium | reverse complement strand
GCCGAAGCCGACGACGAGGATGCCGCCGCTCACAGGTCTTCCCGCGTCGCCCCGAAGCCGAGGATGTAGTCGGCGCCCTGCCAACGCGAGGGGGTCTGGAAGCCGGCCCGGGCACCGGCCAGCGCCCGCAGGGAGAGGTCCACCGCCGTGGCGGCGGTCACGGTGTAGCCCTCGGGGCAGAGCAAGCGCGACGTCGCCGACCGACCGTCCGGAGCCTTGGCCTGGGCCCAGAGGCGCGCCCACCCCGCCGCGCGGGCCGCCGCGTCCGGACCGGGGGGTGCCGCGTCCACCCGACCCTGGGCGAAGGCCTTGATCGGGCCCCACCCCAGCAGCGCCGAGCTCATCCGCGACACCCAGGCGGGCATGCCGTCCCCGGGGACCCGCGCGTACACCGAGATGTCGGGGATGCCGGTGGAGTAGAAGGCGGTGGACACGTCTCCCCAGGGGATGGTGGTCACCGTGCGCTGTTTGTCGCCGAAGTCCACCGTCATCCGGCGGTAGGCGACGGGCACGGGGACGATCTTGCCGCCGAGGCGCACGGCGCCCCCGGACTGCATGTGGGTCAACATCGTGGTGGCGGTGCCGTGAGACAGTCCGCCGCGGGTGCACATCGCGAGCGTGAGCTCGGTGGCCCCGGGAACCCGCGCCGCGACGTGGCTGGCGAGGCAGTCCGACGGGACCACGTCGTAGCCGGCGCCGGAGAGGAGCATGACCCCCCGAGCCTTGGCCTCGCCGTCCCGCGCGGCGATGGCCTCGAACACCGGGACCTCCCCGGTGATGTCGAGGTAGTGCACGCCAGCCGCCAGGCAGGCGTCCACCATCGGCCGCGCGGTGACGATGAAAGGCCCGGCACAATGGAGGACGACGGAGACGCCGCTCAGATCGGGGGTCTCCACCGGGAAGACGCGCGTGGGAAAGCCGGTCGCGGCCGCCTGGAGGGCGAGCTTCGACGCCGACCGGCCGGCGAGGATCGCGCTGGCCCCCCGACGCACCAGCTCGTCGACGATGAGTTGCCCGGTGTAGCCCGTGGATCCGTAGACGAGGAGCATGGGCAGGGACTAACGGGCTGCTTGGGCGGCCGCGACGGGGGGCAGGCCACGCGCCACACCGACATTACGGTCTCGGTCTCACCGATATTTCGGTTCCCCCACGCGACAACCTGCCTTCCTGCCCTGGCACGCGCCCTGCAATGCCTCGGAGCACACCAACCACCAGAGGTTCTCATGTTGACCATCGGCGACACCTTCCCCACCTTCTCGCTCACCTCCGTCTCCAAGCGCGACGGCACCTTCGACACCGTGACCGACACCTCCTACAGCGGGAAGTGGAAAGTCTACTTCTCGTGGCCGATGGACTTCACGTTCATCTGCCCCACCGAGATCGCCGAGTTCGGGCGCCGCTCCGGCGACTTCGCCGACCGCGACACCCAGGTGATCGGGTTCTCCACCGACACCCACTTCGTCCACCTCGCGTGGCGCAACCAGCACCCGGATCTCCACGAGCTGTCGATCCCGATGATGGCCGACACCAGGCGGGAGCTCTGCACCGCCCTCGGCATCCTCCACAAGCAGGACGGTGTCGCCCTCCGCGCCACCTTCCTCGTCGACCCGGACGGCATCATTCGCTGGGTCTCGGTGAACGACCTCGGCGTGGGCCGGTCGGTGCCCGAGGTGCTCCGGGTGCTGGACGCGCTCCAGACTGACGAGCTGTGCCCTTGCAACTGGCAGCGTGGCCAAGCCACCCTGGGGGCCTGAGATGGCAGCCGTAGACGCCCTCCGGGCCCGGATTCCCGAGGTCGCCCGAGACCTCAGCCTCAACCTGCAGTCGACGATGGGGCCGTCTTCCCTCACCGACACCCAGCGCGACACCATCGCCCTGGCCTGCGCGTGGACCGGCGGGAATCAGGCGCTGGTCGACGCGCTGCTCACCGACATCCCCGACGAGGCCGTCCGGGCCGACGCGCGCGCGGCCGCCGCGTTGATGGCCATGAACAACGTCTACTACCGGTTTCGCCACGTGGTCGGGAAGGAGGTCTACACCCAGAAACCGGCGCGGCTGCGTATGCAGCGGCTCGCCAAGCCGTCCACCAACAAAGCGGACTTCGAGTTGGTCTGCCTCGCGGTGAGCGCGATCAACGGGTGCGAGGCCTGCGTGCGGGCCCA
>JAYVAS010000702.1:0-1627 GCA_043750895.1 Pseudomonadota bacterium | reverse complement strand
AAGCAGCGAGAGATCGTCGTCGTCGGCCTGCACGGCGAGGAGGTCGCCGCCCATCACGTAGGCCGTGCAGCGCTCCCCGGTAGGGGTGTACCCGAGGAGCGCGCCCGTGCTCCCTTCTCGAAGGGCACGGACGAGGATCTCAGATACGTCCGTAGTCTCGCCCGGCACTGGCCACGCCTCAGGGGAATTGACGATTGAGCGCCCACCGTAAGCAACACGGGCGCCTCCGGTCAACTAATTCCGCGGCGCACCCCCAAATCGAGGCGGGAAAGGCCAACCCCTTCCCGCCTCGACCCGTCGATCAGCCCGCGGCCCGAAGGGGCGTTTCGTCGCCGATGACCTCCAGCAGGCGGTCCCGGGCCCGGGAGAGGCGGCTCATGACCGTGCCCAGCTTGATCTCCAGACGCGCCGCGATGTCGGCGTAGGAGAGGTCCTCGTAGTAGCGCAGCATCAGGATCTCGCGGTGGTCGTCGGAGAGCCGTTCGACCGCAGCGAGGATCTCCTCCTGCTGCTCCCCGTTGAACACCGCCTGGAGCGGGTCCGCGCCCCCGGTGCGGTCGCCGGGGTTGGCGGCGAGGATGTGCTCCCGGCGCCGCCGATCGCGGACGATGTTGAAGCAGAGGTTCCGGGTGACGCGGTACAGCCACGCCTGGATCTTGAACTCCGGGTCGTAGAAGCGGGGCTCGCGCAGGGCCTTGATGAAGACCTCCTGGATGACGTCCCGCGCCTCCTGCCCGTCGTGGAGGATGTAGTACGCGTGAAGGTAGAGGCGGTCCCCATAGCGGCGTACGACCTCGCTCATCGCCCGGGAACGGTCCAGCCGGGCAAGCAGCTTGAGATCCGAGTCGGACGATTCCGTCCGAGAGGCGTGTTCAATGGTCTCGATGGCGCACATTCCGGGGCTCCTCGGCGGCTTGGTGATGCCGCACGTTCTTGGTACGCGTCGCGAACCGGCAGCATGCGGGGGGTGACCAAGCGTGACGAAACGCGGAACTCCGGTGACACCGTCATCCGGTCGACGGCTGCGCGCGGGCGCCCGGCCCGGCTTGACGATCGCCGCTCTGGGCCCCATGCTGAAGGAGGCAGGTTGGGAGCAGCAGTGGAACCGAAACCGACGGGCATCCGGATTGCGACCGACGGCGATGCCGTCGCCCCGCTGGTGGACGTGAAGAGCCTGGTGGAGGCGATCGTGAAGGCGCTCGTCGACCATCCGGAACAGGTGGTGCTCTCGGAGGTGGAGGGTGCGCACAGCTGCGTGCTGGAGCTCTCGGTCGCCCCGGACGACGTCGGCAAGGTGATCGGCAAGAAGGGCATCCACGCCGACGCGATCCGCCGCATCGTCCATGCCGTCGGGGGCAAGAACAAGAAGCGCTACCTGTTGGAGATCCTCGAGCGGCCCTGAGGGCACGTCGTCGGGCGGATCCTAGCCCCAATGCCGATCGGATAGCGGAATAATGATCGGCGAAATTCCACAACTGTGGATCACAAGAATATGACAGGATTCAGGCTTGTTTTCCGGCGCCGATGTGGTCACGTTGACGGATGCGCCTCGCCGAGACCGTCCCCCTGACCTTCGAGCAGTGTGGCCCCAACTTGTTGGCTCGGGCTCGTGCCCGGATCGAGCCTG
>JAYVAS010000701.1:0-1977 GCA_043750895.1 Pseudomonadota bacterium | reverse complement strand
CCCTCCTGCGCGCCGCGGAGGGCCAGCGTGATTCGCGCCTTGGTCGGCGGGCGGTGCGGGAGCAGGGCATTGATCGGCTTTACGTCTGGGCTTTCTCGCGCGTCGCTCGCAATATGTTCGATTGTCTTAGAGCGTTGGCTACGCTCGACGAGGCAGACATTGACGTGATCTCGCTGACCGAGCCCGACGCCGGGGACAAGTCCTTCCGGAAGTTGATCCGGCCGATCTTGGCGTGGCTCGCGGAACATTACAGCGAGGAACTGTCCCGCAACGTGGTGCGCGGGATGCGCTCGCAGGCCGAAAAGGGGTTCTGGCAGAATGGGCACGCCCCCTACGGCTACGCGCTCCAGAAGGTGGAGGGCGGCACCAAGCTGGCCGTGACCGACGAGACGCGGGCCGACTTCGAGACGGTGCAACGGATCTTCGCCGAATACCTCGTCGGCAAGGACGGCCAGAAGCGCCTCGCGGAGAAGCTGACCCGGGAGGGCGTGCGTCCTCCCAGTCGCGAGGTCGCGCGGGATCGCTTCGCCGGGACGTGGCGGCCGAAGCACGTCCAAAACATCCTGACGAACGTGACCTATTGCGGCCACCTCGTGCAGAAGGGTGACGCGCTCGCTCGCAACTGCCACGACGCCGCTGTCACCGACGAGGATTTCGCCCGCGTGGCCGCCCTACGAAAGCTGAAGGACCGCAACAAGGACGAAGGCGGCAACGGGAACCATGCGATCCACATGAGCGAGCGCGGCGTGCTCACGCCGTGGTTGCGCTGCGGTTCGTGCGGCGGGCGCATCGCGATCACGGGTGGGGGACACACCGGGAACGTCCGCCACTACTACACCTGCGCCACCCGGCAGGAGAACAAGGCCAATTGCTCCGGCCTGTCCGTCCGTGTCGAGAAGCTGGACGCCGCCGTCCTCGACTACATCCACGACGAGGCCCTCTCGCCCGAATCCGTGCGCGAGATGATCGACCAGGGCGTCGTCGCACTCGCCGACCAACCCGACGAGGTCCAGGCCGAGCGCGCCCGCCTCGCCAACGACATCGCCGAGTTGGACGCCCGCATCCGCAAGATCGGCCTCCAGGTCGCCGACGACATCCTCACCGGCGACGACGCCAAGGCCATCAATGCCCCGCTCATCAGCCGCCGGGAGGCCCTCAAGCTCCGGCTCGCCAACCTCCCCGAGCGCAAGGCGGTCACCACGCCCGACAGGATGGACCCCGCGAAATTCCGAGCCGCTGTCCTCGAAGCCTGGAGCACCCGTCCCCTCGACGAGCGCCGCGAAGCGTTGGATCGCCTCGTCGAGAAGATCACCCTGTCAGACGGCGGCGCCCACGTCGACTACCGCGTGAAGGACGAACAGATCGCGTTTCACCAGCCTGACCCCTCAGGCCCGCCATACACCCCCAAATCCGCGCGCGACCCATCCGTGTCATTGAAGCGCGCGTCGGGGTTCCCGGCGTCGATCGCCGGCGAGTACCCGGCACGCAGCGAGAAGTCGCCGGCGGCAGGATCGGTGAAGGCCGGGTCGGCGGTGATGAGCTCGGTGCCGCCCCCGCCGTTGACCCCGGTGTAGTCCCAGAACAGGTTGTACTGATTGGTGTCCACCGCGGCGTAGATCACGTAGGTGTGGGTGGTCCCGCTCACGATGTTGTTCTGGTAGTCGGTGTGGATGAGCTGGAGCATGACCGAGTAGTCCTCGGTCGACTCGGGTCGGGAGTCGTAGAAGACATTGTTGTAAACCTGATAGTCGCCGGTGGTGTCGCCACCCAGGTTCAGGATGTAGTTGGCGGTGTTGCCCGAGAAGACGTTGTTGGTGAGGGACACCTCGCTCTCCCGGATCTGGAAGCCGACGTAGGAGGTGTTGTCCTGCACGGTGGTGTGGACGATCGTGCCCCGCACGTCGTTCAGGAGCGCGAGGTAGCTCGGGTCCCGGGAGTCCACCGGGTAGGCGTTGCTCCGGACGCTGAGCCCGTCGA
>JAYVAS010000700.1:0-3791 GCA_043750895.1 Pseudomonadota bacterium | reverse complement strand
GTCGACGAGGCGGCGATCCTCGACACCATCCTCCTCCGCGCGGGCGAACCCCTCGAGGAGTGGAAACTCCAGCGGGACATCCGGGCGATCTGGAAGACGGGCTTCGTCCAGGACGTCGTGGTCAGCGCCACCGCCGATCCGATGGCCACCGGCGGGGTCATCGTCACCTTCACCGTCGGCGAGAAGCCCTCGGTGCGGGAGATCCGCATCACCGGCGCAAAAAAGATCAAAGAAGACGACCTCCGGGAGGTCATCGACATCGAGCCCTCCACGGTCCCATCCGAGGCGCGGCTCCAGCAGAACCTTCGGTCGCTCCGCGATAAGTACCTGGAGAAGGGGTACTACCTGGTGAAGGTGGACCCGGTGATGAAGCCGGTGGGGGACGACCAGGTCGAGCTCACCTTCGCCATCACCGAGAACCGCAAGGTCGTCGTACAGAAGATCGACATCACTGGCAACGTCGGCGTGCCGGACCGGAAGATCCGCCGGTACATGCAGACCAAGCAGGGCGGCGTCCTGCCCTGGCTCACCAACTCCGGCACCTTCATCGAGGAGAACCTCGACAACGACGTCTACGTGGCGCGCTCGGTGCTCCTCGAAGAGGGCTACGTCGACGCCGAGGTGGACGCCCCCAAGGTCTTCCTCTCGCCCAACAAACGCTACATCAACGTGGACATCCACGTCACCGAGGGCCAGCGGTACCGACTCGGCGCGATGACGGTCTCGGGCGACTTCAACCCCGACGAGGGGCTCACCGAAGGCGCGGTCCGAGCGCTGATCGAGGGCAAGAGCGTCCGCGACGTCCAGGTTGCGTTCGAGGCCGACAAGCGGGCCGGCCGCACCTTCGACGCCAACTGGTCGCCCACCATCCGCAAGGGGCCGTTCGACTTCAGCACCGGCGGCACCCCGCTCAAGACAGGGGACTGGTTCAAGCTCACGTCGATGCAGGGCACGACCGAGCGGATCTCCAACCTCTACGGGGATCAGGGCTACGCCTTCGCCAACATCGTCCCGCTGCCCAACACCAACCCCGAAGCCGGCGTGGTGGATCTCCACTTCGAGCTGCAGCGCGGGGAGAAGATGCGCATCGGTCGCATCAACATCACCGGCAACGACCCCACCTTCGACAAGGTGGTGCGGCGCGAGATCGCGCTCAACGAGGGGGACACCTACAAGGGGAGCATGGTCAAGGACGCCAAGGCACGCCTGGAGCGCCTCGGCTTCTTCGAGACGGTGGAGACCTCCACCCCGCGCGGCGCCGGGGACAACGTCCTCGACCTCAACGTGGACGTGAAGGAGCGGCCCACGGGTTCGTTCAGCGTCGGAGCCGGCTACGGCAGTGCGGACAGCTTCCTCTTCAGCGCCAACATCCAGAAGTCGAACTTCCTCGGCCTGGGCTACCTCATGAGCGTGGCGGGCAACTTCTCCTCGCGGACGCGGCAGGCCAACGTCTCCTTCGAGGACCCGCACTTCCTGGATTCGAGCTGGACCCTGCGAGTCGACGGCTACTACAACCAGCAGAGCTACATCGAAGACGAGTACCAGCGCGGCGGCACCTTCCAGGTGGGCCGCTACCTCGACAAGCGCGACGACGTGCGGCTCGCGATGGACTACACCCTCGAAGACGTCGGCCTGATCTCGATCGACGAGTACAAGCAGCGCCTCTACGGCGGGCAGCTGTACCGGAACGGTCTGACGAGCTCGGTGGGCGCCACCTTCTCCATCGACAAGCGCAACAACCGCATCAACGCTACGAAGGGCTTCCTCACCTCGGTGAAGACCGAGCTCGCGGGCGGCTTCCGCCTGAACGACCAGGACGTGCTCTCGCTCTTCGGCGGGGATTTCAACTTCTGGGAAACGAAGTTCAACTTCCGTTTCTACCAACCCGTCACCCGCAAGGGCGACTGGCTGGTGTTCCGCTACAACCTGTCGCTCGGGCGCATCCAGTCCACCGACAACAGCATCATCCCCTACATCCACCGGTACCGCGCCGGCGGCATCCTCTCGGTGCGCGGCTACGAGTCCTACTCGCTCGGCCCCTACGTGCGCGCCACCGGCTACCGGGACTACACCCAGAAGCGGACGTCCTTCTTCGGCATGGACAACCCCACCTCGGCGGACGACCGGCTGGTGATCGGCGGCACCGAGACCTGGGTGAACAACTTCGAGCTCGAGGCCGCCATCGTGAAGTCGGCCGGCATCTCCGCCGTCGCCTTCGTGGACGCCGGCAACACCTTCGGAGACGTCTGGGGCCAGGGCCACATGAGCCCGCTCGACCTTCGCTGGTCCTACGGGTTGGGCGTCCGCTGGTTCAGCCCCATCGGCCCGCTGCGCTTCGAGTACGGGTTCCCGGTCTTCCCCGAACCGGACGAGCGCAAGTCTGTGTTCGAGTTCACCATCGGCAGCGCCTTCTGACCCCAGTTACAGGCGCCAGACGCGCCGGAGCTGAAGCATGTTTACTCGCTTTCTAACGTTCTTCCTTGCTTGTTTCGCGCTCATCTCGCCCGCCTACGCCGAGATCAAGGTGGCCACGGTCGACTTCGAGCGCGCGATGAACGACGTCGCCGAGGGCGCGCAGGCCAAGGCCCGCCTCGACGCGATGTACGCCGACCGGCGCGCCGCCGTCGAGAAGCTGAAGACCACCTTCGAGGCCAAGCAGGCGGACTACCAGAAGCAGGCCATGGTGATGTCCGACTCCGCCCGTCAGGCGAAGGAGCAGGAGCTCAACACCATCGGCATGCAGTACCAGCAGGCGGCCTCCCAGGCCGAGGGGGAGATGCAGCAGGCCTACATGGGCACCATGCAGACCCTCGCCGAGAAGATGAAGAAGATCGTGCAGACCATCGCGGGCGAACGCCAGTACACCCTCGTGCTGGAGTCCAGCCAGGGTGGCGTGCTCTACGCGGTGCCGTCGATCGACATCACGGACGAGCTGATCAAACGGTACAACGCGGCCAACCCGGTAAGCAGCGCCGGGAAGTGATGCGCTTCCGGTTGGCGGACGTGGCCGGCTGGGTCGGCGGTCGGGTCGAGGGCGACCCCGACGCGGTCGTCACCGGCGTCATGGGCCTCGACACCGCGGGACCGGAGCACGTGAGCTTCCTGGCCAACCGGCGGTACGGTCGCCTGCTCCGCACCACCCAGGCCGGTGTGGTGCTGGTGTCGCACACCCAGCCCGCCCACGGGCGGGCGGTGATCCGCTGCGACGACCCCTACCTCGGCTTCGCCGTCGTCCTGGAGCACTTCCATCCGAAGACGGCGCCCGCCCCCGGCGTGCACCCGTACGCGGTGGTGGAGGGCGAGGCGGACGGCGCGACGGTCATGGCCTTCGCCTACGTCGGTCCCGGCGCCACCGTCGGTCCGGGCACCGTGGTCTACCCCCACGTCTACGTCGGCAAGGACGCCCGCGTGGGCCGGGACTGCGTGCTGATGGCGGGAGCGGTCGTCGCTGATGGCTGCGTGGTCGGCGATCGGGTGTGGCTCAATCCCGGCGCCGTGGTCGGTGCCGAGGGCTTCGGCTTCGCCCCCACCCCCACCGGCCACCACAAGATCCCGCAGACGGGACGCGCGGTGGTCGAAGACGACGTCGAGATCGGCGCCAACAGCAACGTGGACCGTGCCGCGGTGGGAGACACGGTGGTCGGCGCCGGAACCAAGATCGACAACCTGGTCCAGATCGGCCACGGCGCGGTGATCGGGCCCCACTGCCTGCTGGTGGCGTACGCCGGTGTCGCCGGCTCCGCCCACCTCGGGAAGGGGGTGGTGCTCGCGGCGCGCGCCGGCGTGCTCGG
>JAYVAS010000699.1:0-3583 GCA_043750895.1 Pseudomonadota bacterium | reverse complement strand
AACCGCCAGTTCCGCGGCTACATCGCCCCGAGCTACACCGCCGAGCCGCTGGCCATCGCGCGCTGGCGCAAGGACGGTCCGCGCCTCCACGCCCACCAGGTGGCCGGGGCGCGCCGCGTGCTCGCCAACCGCGGGGGCCTGCTCGCCTTCGACGTGGGCGTCGGCAAGACGTACACCGGCATCGCGACGCTCGCGCGGGCGCGGCAGGAGGGCTGGTGCAAGCGCCCGGTCGTGCTGGTCCCCAACTCCATCGTCTGGAAGTGGGTCGCGGACATCCAGCGCGTCCTCCCCGACTACCGGATCGCCGTCATCGGGTCGAAGAAGAAGACCATCAGCCGCGGCGAGCGCAAGGGGCTCGCGACGAGCGACACCGACACCCCGCAGGAGCGCGCCGAGAAGTGGACCCGCTTCCAGGCCGGCGAGTACGACGTGGTGCTGCTCACGTACACCGCGCTCGGCCGCACCCGGATGAACGAGAAGGCCGTGCGCGCCTACGCCGAGGCGACCGAGGCGATCCAGCGCGAGGTCGCGCTCCGGCGTCGCAACGCGGCGAAGCGGAAGAAGCTGTCCGAGCGGGACGAGGCCATCCTCCGCGAGGGCATCAGCGCGTGGGTCGCGCAGCAGATGGAGCTGGCCGAGGGCTGGGAGTACGACCCGGGCATCGCGTGGGACGACATCGGCGTCGACCTCCTGATCGTGGATGAAGCCCAGACCTCGAAGAGTCTATCGTGCCATCCGTGCACGACACACCACCCCCGGTGCTCTCGGCGATTCCCCCGGGGGCGCTCCCTCCCGTTCCATCCCCGTCGTCGCCCGCCGCCGACACGGGTTCGGGTTCCGGCATCGGCGAATTGGAAATCACTGGCAGGACACCGTGGATCGAGAAGGTGTAGTCGGTGTTCAGCCGGATGCACCCCGTGTCCATCGGCACAACCGCCTCGACGATGGCGCGGCGCGTCTTCTGATCGGCACCGGCGATCTTGCCCCGGAGCGCCTGGATCGTGGTCGCCAGCGTGGCCTGTTGGAGCCGCGCGCGCTCGGCCGCGTCGATCGCGCGCTTGGCGACGGTCTCCCGCCTTGCGAGGGCCGTCCGCTCGTCCTTGAGCGTGTCCAGCTCGCGGTCGTACTCGGCGTCGGTGATCGCGTCGCGCTTCCACCGCGCCGTCAGGCCGCCGACCTTCCGCTCGTTGCGGGCAAGGTGCTCCTGCACCTCGGCGAGCTCGCGTGCCGCCGTGTCGTCCCCCCCGCTGGCGAGGGGCGTGGCCGCTGCGAGGATGATGCCGTCGGCCCGCATGAGCGCGTCCCGGATAGCCATCCACACGGCGGCGTCCACGAGATCGGCACGGTGGTAGGGGCCGCCCTTGCAGCGCGGGCAGGCGTAGCGAGTGTGCTTCGCCCGGCCCCCGGCGCCGCCGCCGTTCACCCACATTCGGCTGTCGCAGGTGCCGCAGCGCGCGAGGTTGCGGCAGAGCGCGAAGCAGGCGTACCGCTCGCGGATCGGGACCCAGCGGCGCGCTGTGAGGGCCGCCTGCGCCGCGTCCCACGTCTGCACGCTCACGAGTGGAGGCACAGTCAGGGTGTAGTCCACGCCCTGGAGCTTCTGGTGAAGCTCGCCCTTGAAAGCGGGGTTTCGCAGGATTTTGCGGACGAAGGTGAAGTTCCAGCCCTTCCCCTTCGGCGGCGCGATGCCCTCGCCGTTGAGCAACTCGGAGATGCCGACCAGGGGCGTGCCCTGCACGCAGAGGTCGAACATGCGCCGGATGACCGGCGCCCACTTCTCGTCGATGCTCCAGCCTTCGCCCTTCCGGTGCCTCAGCCCCGTCGGAGCCGGACCACTGCCTGGCTGTCCCTTCCGGAGCGCCTTGATCCGGCCGTTCGTCGTCTTGTCGCGGATGTCCCGCCACTCCTCGCCGCCCATCAGGCCCTTGATCGCGAGTGCTACCCGTCGCCCGAAGTCGCCCGCCGAGTGAATGGCCCCGGAGCCGTCCACCACGATGAACTTGTGCTTCTGCATGAGCTTCATGACGTAGGCGGTGTCGTCGAGGCCCTCCTCGCGGATGAGGCGGTTGAACTCGGCGACGCGGACCTCGTCCACGGCCCCGGCGCGGATGAGCGGCTCGATCACTCGCACCCACTCCAGGCGCTCAGTGAGGGGCACTTCCATCGCCGAGACATGGGACTCGAAAACCGTGCCGGGGAGCACGGGGTTGCCCGGCCGCGACGAGCGAAGGCGCTCCAGCGCGACCGTCTGCCCCTCCTGCGTCTGCCGGCGTTCCTGCCCAGCGGTGCTGACGCGACCGTACTCCACGAAGCGGGGGAGCGCGGCCGACATCACGACGCCTCGCCCGTCGCGAGGAGGGTGCGCAGCGTCCCCACAAGGCGTGCTGACTCGGCGGCGGACGCCGGGGCGAGTTTCATCGCCGGCTTGTAGAGAGGCCCGCGCAGGCTCTTGTCGCGCCCGAAGATCTCACGGAGGTGGCAGACGGTCACCTCGGGGCTGCCCGTGCGGAGCAGCACCAGCGTGACGAGCATGTGGCCGTCGGCGGGTTTCGGTGCCGGACCCGCCGCCGGGTTCCACCGCTGCCAGCGACCTTCCTCAGCGGCCGGCACGAAGATGAGGCCGAGCCAGTCGTCGAACCGGAACTCAGGGCGCGGGTCGGCGAGGTCTACGCCGGCGTCCGCGAGGTCGAAGGCGAGGTCGCGTTCGGGCTCGTAGTCGGGTGCCCAGCCGAACGGCAGCGGGAACATGCGGATGTCTACGTCCGTCCCGTGCGGCACATCCAGCGCCCCCTGGAACGCGGCCCCGACGCCGCCGAACATGGTGTCCACGTCGGCTTGGGTGCCCCCGTTTGCGAAGAGCCGCGGAAGCTCCAGGTAGAGCTGGTCCAGGTAGTCGGCGGGGCTGTCGACGGCGGCGTTGGGCTGGATGGTCTGCATGGAGGCTCCGGAGGGGCAACGTTGCATGATTATGTAACATCGGCAAGTGTTTAGTGCGGCGTGGCACGGTCCGGGGCCGGAGCCCTCATCGCGCGAGAAGGGAGTTGAGGTAGGCGCGGGGGTTTTCCTGCATCACGAGGTGCAGCGCCCACTGGATGAGCTGGGCCTTCAGCCTCGGCGCGACGAAGTGGAGCACCTCCTCGTTGAGCAGCGGCGGCTTGAGCGCGGGGTCGAGCAGCATGCGGGCGAACTGCTCGTCCGTGCGATCGGCCAGCGGCAGATCGCGCGGCAGGTCGAGCTTCATCCCCGCGTTGCGCAGCATCTCGCGGCGGTCGATGCCGTAGAGGTCCGCCATGGCGCAGAGGCGTCGCATGTCGGGCGCCTTGGCGGCCCCGGCCGTCTCCAGTCGCGAGAGGTAGGGGACGGAGATGCCCAGCGCAGGGGCCGCCTGTCGAATGGAGATGCCCGACTTCTCCCGAACCTGACGGAGGTACGCCGGGAACTCCGGGTTTCGATTCCAGACGTAGGCGCCTTCCCCCGGCTCAAGGTGGGCCTCGGGCGCGGGCGGGGCGTCGATGGCGGTGATCTGGGCGCTCTGGACCTCGGGCATCGCCGACAGCTCGGCAAGGACGGACGCCGCCTCGGC
>JAYVAS010000698.1:0-5194 GCA_043750895.1 Pseudomonadota bacterium | reverse complement strand
GCGCACTGCCTACCAGCGCATCTACGACATGGTGCTCAGCCACGGAAAGTCTGAGTACATCGACAACAAGAAGCGGCTGATTCGGTACCACTTCTTCAGTGATGAACGAAACGGCGGGCGCGACGCGGTCTTCGGGCTCGACGTACCGCTGATGAAGCTGGTCAACGTCTTCAAGTCGGCCGCGCTGGGGTACGGAACCGAGAAGCGCGTCATCCTGCTGCATGGCCCAGTGGGCAGCTCGAAGTCGACCATCGCGCGGCTGCTCAAGCGCGGCGCCGAGGAGTACAGCCGGGCGCCCGACGGCGCTTGCTACACGTACTCGTGGATCCTCGACAAGACGCTCCCCGATGGGAAGGTGATTCAAGAGCGGATGCGTTCGCCGATGAACGAAGAGCCGCTCAAGCTCATCCCGCGCGAGTGGCGCTCGAAGATCTTCTCCGAGCTCGCTCCGCCCGATAAGGGGTTCGCGATCCCCGAGCTGGGCGAGATCAACCCCGCCTGCCGGTACGTCTTTCGCGAGCTGATGGGCAAGTACAACGGCGACTTCAGCCAGGTGATGAGCCACATCCGCGTCCACCGGCTGATCTTCTCGGAGAAAGATCGCATCGGCATCGGCACGTTCCAGCCGAAGGACGAGAAGAACCAGGACTCGACGGAGCTCACCGGCGACATCAACTACCGGAAGATCGCCGAGTTGGGCACCGACTCGGACCCGCGCGCGTTCAACTTCGACGGCGAGTTCTGTGTCGCCAACCGGGGCATCATCGAGTTCGTCGAGATGCTGAAGCTCGACGTGGCGTTCCTCTACGACCTGCTCTCGGCGTCGCAGGAGCACGTCATCAAGCCCAAGAAGTTCGCCCAGACGATGATCGACGAGATCATCATCGGTCACACGAACGAGCCCGAGTATCGGAAGCTGCAGTCGAACGAGTTCATGGAGGCGCTGCGCGACCGCACGATCAAGATCGACATCCCCTACATCACCAAGTGGACGGAGGAGTCGCGCATCTACAAGCGGGACTTCAACAAGCACCGCGTCCACAAGCACATCGCCCCCCACACGATGGAGATGGCGGCGATGTGGGCGGTGCTGTCTCGCCTGGAGGACCCGAAGAAGGCCAACCTCACCGTACTTCAGAAGTTGAAGCTCTACGACGGGCGCACGCTCCCCGGCTACACCGAGGACAACGTCAAGGAGCTACGGAAGACGGCGCTCCGCGAGGGCATGGAAGGGATCTCGCCCCGGTACGTGCAGGACAAGATCTCCAACGCGATGGTGCGCGACACCGGACAGCCGAGCATCAACGCCTTCATGGTGCTCAACGAGCTGGAGGGCGGGCTCCGCAACCACTCGCTGATCAACGACGAGGAGAAGAAGAAGCGCTACCGCGACCTGATCGGAGTGGTGAAGAAGGAGTACGAAGACATCGTCAAGAACGAGGTGCAGAAGGCCATCTCGGCAGACGACGGCGCCATCGCGCGGTTGTGTGGCAACTACATCGACAGCGTGAAGGCCTTCACCCAGAAGGAGCGGGTCAAGAACCCCTTCACCGGCGGCTACGAGGAACCCGACGAGCGCCTCATGCGCTCCATCGAGGAGAAGATCGACATCCCAGCCTCCCGGAAGGAGGACTTCCGCCGAGAGCTGATGAACTACATCGGCGCGCTCTCCCTCGACGGCAAGCAGTTCAACTACAAGATGAACGAGCGCCTGTACCGCGCGCTGGAGCTCAAGCTCTTCGAGGACCAGAAGGACACCATCAAGCTCACCTCGCTGGTGTCCCAGGTGGTGGATCAGGAGACCCAGGCCAAGATCGAGGTCGTCAAACAACGGCTGATCTCCCAGTTCGGGTACGACGAATACTCCGCCACAGACGTACTCAACTACGTGGCCTCCATCTTCGCCCGGGGAGACGCCAAGGAGCCCCAGTGATCCTCAACATCGACCAGGACCTGAACCGCTTCCGCAACATCGTCAAGGGTCGCGTCCGCAAGGATTTGAAGCGGTACATGTCGTCGAGCGAGATCATTGGGAAGCAGGGCGACAAGTTCGTCTCCATCCCCCTCCCCGAGATCAACATCCCCCGGCTCCGCTTCGGCAAGAACCAGGGGGGCGTGGGCCAGGGGGAGGGCGGCGAAGGCGACAAAGTCGACGGCGCCGGCGAGGGCCACAGCCACGCGGGAGACAACGCCGGCGACCACATGATGGAGGCCGAGGTCACGCTGGAGGAGCTGGCGGAGATCCTCGGGGAAGAGCTGTCCCTGCCGCGCATCGAGCCCAAGGGAAAGAAGCATGTCTCCTCGGTGCGGGACCGCTACGTGGGGATCTCCAAGACCGGTCCGCAGTCACTACGCCACACCCGCCGCACCTTCCGGGAGTCGCTCAAGCGGCAGGTCTCCGCGGGCACCTACGACGCCGCCCGCCCCGTGTTGATCCCCACCCGGGAGGACATGCGCTTCCGCTCGTGGAAGTCCAAGACCGAGCCCCAGTCGGCGGCGGCGATCGTGTACGTGATGGACGTGTCTGGCTCGATGGGGAAGGAGCAGAAGGAGATCGTCCGCCTCGAGGCATTCTGGATCGACACCTGGCTGCGGGCCAACTACAAACAACTGGAGACCCGCTTCGTGATTCACGACGCGGTGGCGCGAGAGGTCGATCGTGACACCTTCTTCCGCACCCGCGAGTCGGGCGGCACGCTGATCTCCTCCGCGTATCAGTTGGTGGACCGCATCATCACCGAGCACTACCCGGTCGATGAGTGGAACGTCTACGTGTTCCAGTTCTCCGACGGTGACAACTGGTCCGCCTCCGACACCACGGCCTGCATGGACTTGCTCCGCAGCCGGCTCCTTCCGGCGTGCAACCTGTTCTGCTATGGCCAGGTGGAGAGCGAGTACGGATCGGGGCAATTCTACAACGACCTGAACGCGACGTGGGCCGACGAGGAGCGCGTGGTCCTCTCGCGCATCCCCGACCGCGACGCGATCATGTCGTCCATCCGGGACTTCCTCGGAAAGGGGCGCTGATGGTGGAGGCGTACTTCAAACGTGGTCGCCGGGATCTGCCTCCGGAGCTCGAAGAGCAACGGCAGCGCATCCAGGCCATCGCCAAGCGACACGGGCTCGACTTCTTCGACACCATCTTCGAGATGTGCGATTACGACGAGATCAACATGATCGCGTCCTACGGGGGGTTTCCCACCCGGTACCCGCACTGGCGCTGGGGGATGGAGTTCCTCCAGATGCAGAAGGGGTACGAGTACGGGCTGCAGAAGATCTACGAGTTGGTCATCAACACCAACCCCTCCTACGCCTACCTGCTCGACAACAACGCCTTCGTCGACCAGAAGCTGGTGATGGCGCACGTGTTCGGACACGTCGACTTCTTCAAAAACAACGCCTGGTTCAAGCATACCAATCGGAAGATGCTGGATCAGATGGCAAATCACGCGCAGCGTGTGCGCCGGATCGCCGACGTGGTGGGCGAGTCGGACACCGAGTCCTTCCTCGATCTCTGCCTCTCGGTGGACAACCTGATCGACCCCTACCGCGACCACATCCGGCGCAACCGCGGCGTCGAAGACGTCGAGGACGATCCCACGCCAGTATCCGGCCGCCTCCCTTCGCTGCCCCACATGGAGTCCTACATCAACCCTCCCGCCTACCTGGAGCAACACGCGCGGCGGGCGGCGGAGACGGCGCAGAAGGAGCGACGTTTTCCCGAAGAGCCCACGCGGGACGTGCTGGGCTTCGTCCTGCAGCACGGCCGCATGACCGCCTGGAAGTCGGAGGTGCTCGGCATCATCCGGGACGAGGCCTACTACTTCAATCCCCAGGCCCAGACCAAGGTGATGAACGAGGGTTGGGCCAGCTACTGGCACACCAAGCTGATGACGGAGGAGATCCTCGACGACTCGGAGGTGGTCGACTACGCCGATCACCACGCCGGTACGGTCGCCATGCGCCCCGGGCAGTTGAACCCCTACAAAATCGGCCTCGAGCTGTACCGTGACATCGAGCACCGCTGGGACCGCGGCATGTTCGGCAAGGAGTGGATGGACTGCGTGGACGCGGCCGAGAAGCGGGACTGGAACCGCCCCACCAACGAGGGGCGGGCGAAGATCTTCGAGGTGCGGAAGTCCCACAACGATGTCACCTTCGTGGACACCTTCCTCACCGAAGAGTTCTGCCGGCGGGTGGGGCTGTTCACCTACGAGTACGACAAGCGGTCCGGCGAGTTCCTGCTCGACAGCCGGGAGTTCTCCGACATCAAAAAGAAGCTCCTGTTCATGCTCTCCACCAAGGGCCAGCCCAGCATCGTGGTGACCGATGGCAACCACGCCAACCGCGGCGAGCTCGAGCTGACCCACCAGCACGAGGAGGCGGACATCCAACTCGAATGGGCGGCGTCGGCTTTGGGAAGCCTCGCGAAGATCTGGGGCCGACCGGTGCACCTGCGCACCCGCGTCGAGGAGAAGGACGCGGTGCTGCACCACAACGGCGATCACTTCTCCTACGAAGGCCCCAAGCCGACCGGAGGCGGAAAGTGAGTCTGGGGCGCGAGCTCGACGCCGGCCTCGCGCCCGGGCCCGTGCGGGTCGACCGGGATGGCGCGGCGGCCGAGGTGGATGTCGATGACGTCGATCGCCTCGGGGTGCGGGTGCGCCGCGTGCGCGTGGCCGGGGCCTCCGCGGCGGGAATCCGCGCCCACGTGGATCGCCTACCCGAGGCGCTCCGGGTGCTTCCCGAACGCATCGTCCCGGTGGAGGTGGCGCCGACGCTGGGCGGGGCGGTCTTGCGGTCGGACCCGGCGGAGGTGCGGGACCGGGAGTACTTCGAGGTCCGGACCGACGGGCGAGCGGTCGATGTCGAGCGGGTGCGGTCGACCGACGCCGGGCGGTCCTCGGTCGGGTTCACGCTGACGCGGGAGCAGCTTCGGCGGCTGGTGGATGCGTTGGAGGGGAGCTTCGGAGATAACGGGGGGGATGTCCTTCGACCCTGACGCTCCCGCGTCCTCGGAACAGCTCTTCGGCCTCCCGCACACCGCGGACGATGCCCGTGTCGTCGTGCTCCCCGTGCCGTGGCAGGCCACGACGTCCTACCGGCGCGGCACCCGCGCGGCGCCGCGGAACGTGCTCGAAGCGTCCTGGCAGGTAGACCTGCACGACCCGGCGCTCGGCGACGCCTACAAGCG
>JAYVAS010000697.1:0-8695 GCA_043750895.1 Pseudomonadota bacterium | reverse complement strand
TGTTCTCGATGGACGGGGACCTCGCCGATATGGACGCGTGGCGCGGGCCGTGGACGCTGGTCGTGGACGAGGCCCACGCCGTGGGCACGATCGGCCCCGGCGGGCGTGGCCACGCCGCGGCGACCGGCGTGCCGGTGGACGTGCTCGTCGGCACCCTCGGCAAGGCCTACGGGGCCGCCGGGGCGTTCGTGGTCGGCCCACCCGCGCTGCGGGAGCTCCTGATCAGCGCCGGACGGGGCTTCGTCTACAGCACCGCCCTACCCGAGGCGGTCGCTCGCGCGGCCCTCGAAGGGTTCAGGCGCGCCGACGATGACGCCCGAGAGCGCCTCGCCGCCAACACCCACCGCCTCCGGGCGGGGCTGGCCCAGGTGGGCGTGGCCGCGCTGGGGAGCGCGCACATCGTGCCGCTCGTCACCGGGGAGCGCACCATGGCCGTGGCCGCCGCCATGCTCGAACGCGGCATCTTCGCCGCCGGGGTGCGCTTCCCGACGGTGCCGCGCGGGGCGGAGCGGATCCGCCTCACGGTCTCGGCGGCGCACACCCCCGAGCAGATCGACCGCTGCGTCTCCACGGTGGCGGCGGTGCTCGCGGACGCGAGCGCGGCCGGCGGGGACACGACACGGTAGATCCCGGGATGCTCCTCCTGCTCCTCGCCTGTAGCGCCGCCAAGGACGACACCGCCTCCGTCGGGGACACCGACGTCGTCGACACGGACCCCACCGACGCGGACACCGACACCGACACCGACACCGACACCGATGCCGATGCCGATGCCGACACCGATAGTGACACCGACACCGACACCGATACCGACACCGACACGCTGCGCCTCGGCATCCCCAGCTACGCCTGGCCGGACGAGCCGGCCTGGGCCGAGTTCGTCGCTGCCGCCGACGCCACCGCCGGCTTCATCATCATCAACCCCAACAGCGGCCCCGGCGCCAGCCGCGATCCCACCTACGTGAACGCGGTGACCGACGCCCGCGCCCGAGGCGTCACCATCCTCGCCTACGTCTCCACGCGCTACGGACGGCGCCCCGCCACCGAGATCGACGCCGAGATCACCACCTACGCCGACTGGTATGCGCCCGACGGCATCTTCTTCGACGAGGTCGCCGACGGCTCGGACTGCGGGACCACCGTGCCCTTCTACGCGGCCCGGAGCGCCGCCGCGAACGCCGCGGTCACCGACGGCGACGCGTTCATCGCCTACAACCCCGGCATCGACAGCTGCGAGGATTACCTCGACGACGCGGACGTGCTCATCCTCTTCGAGGACACCGGCACCAACGCGCTCGCGTGGACCGCGCCGGGCTGGGTGCGCGGCTACGACCCCTCCCGGTTCTGGCTGCTCGCGCACTCCACCAACGAGGCCGACCTCGTCCCGGTGGTCGACCACGCCCGCGCCAACAACGCCGGCTGGATCTACATCACCGACGATGTGCTCCCCAACCCGTGGGACGCCGCAGCGACCTACCTGGCGGAGGAGATCACGCTGGCGGGGGGGTGAGGGCGCGGGGCGGGCAGCGGCGGTAACGTTGGACCGGCATCACTCGTCCTCAATCTGGAAACGCGCCCGAAGCGCAGCCGCGTCGGCATGGTCGAGCGGGGCTGCTAGCCCGCGCCGCCAGGACGCGCGATCAGCCCGCCGCCTTCTTCGCGTAGGCGTCGATCAGGATGTCGGCGACTTCGCCGCGGATGATGCGGGGGTCGGGGCGCTGACCGGTGGTGAGCTGCTCACGCATCTTGGTGCCCGAGATGGAGTAGGGCTCCTCGCCCTTGTGGTTCTCGGTGAGATCCACCCGGTCGATGCTCTCGTAGTACGCGGCGAAGCCGACCTTGACCGGCTTGGTGTGGAGCTCGCCGGGCAGGTTGGAGAAGATCTCCTGCGCGTCGAAGTCGCCCCAGATGGCGGACTTGTCGAAGTAGGGCGCGTCGGCGTGCTTGCGGCCGATGACGATGTGCGAGAAGCCGTGGTTCTGGCGGTAGATGGCGTGCATGACGGCCTCGGAGGGGCCGCCGTAGAACATCTTCTGGTCCAGACAGACGAGCTCGAACACGTCGTTGAGGTCGTAGCCGACCTTGTTCCAGAGGGCGCGGTCGGAGTCGCCCTGGCCGAGCAGGCGCCCGTCGCGCAGGACCCGGTAGGTCCGGACGCGGGTGGAGGCGTCCACGTCGTCGCTCTTGAGCTGGCCGACGAGGGGGTTGAGCACGACGCCGGCGTAGAGGCCTTGGCGGGTGAGCTGCTCGACGCCGTAGACGAGGGCGTACTCGTGGGCGCGGTGGAGCGGGTTGCGGGTCTGGAACGCGAGGGTCGCCTCGAACTTCCGCTCGGCGAACATCGTGCGGGTGCGACGGGGGGAGAACATCAGGTCGCCGTACTCGCTGTTGCGCCGGGCGGGGAGCACCGAGATCTCGCCGCCGATCACCTTGGTGCGGGCGTCTTCGGTGACGATGGCCGCCCCCGGGTGGTCCATCCGGGGCGTCCCGTAGACCTTCTCGACGTAGCGCTGCTTGTCCCAGCCGAAGACCGACGACACCTTGATGGTGCCGAAGACCGCGCCGGTGGAGTCCACCAGGGCTGCCATCTTGCCGGCGGAGAGGGCGGCCGCCTCATCGTCGGTGACGGGGAGCGCGAGGGGAATCGTCCACGCGTAGGTGCCGCCGTTGAACTGGATGCTCTTGTGGTCGAGCACGTGGTTGTAGGTCTGCTCGCCCATGAAGCCGACCAGCGGCGACAGCGTGCCATCCGCGATGCGGTAGACGACGGAGAGGTCGGCGTCGGTGACCTGGATGCGGGGCATCGAGGCGGACTCGGCCAACAACGCGGCCTTCTTCGAGAAGGGGAGGATACGGTCGACGAGCTCGCCACCACCGTGGACAGGAACAAGAGACATGGGACTCCGCAGGAAAGGCCGCCGCGTTAGCCCGCCGCGCCTTCCCCGTCCATACCCATGCGCCCCACGTCTTCTTGGATTTCTGCAGATCTCCAGCACCTGTGGCATCCGTTCACCCAATTCGACGAGTGGGCGGTCGAGCCCAAGCTGGTGATCGAGCGGGCCGAGGGGGTCCGCCTCATCGACACCGACGGCCGCGCTTACCTCGACGCCACCAGCTCGCTCTGGTGCAACCTCTTCGGGCACCGGCACCCCACGCTGGACGCAGCGATCCGCGCGCAGCTCGACCGGGTCGCGCACACCACGCTGCTCGGCCTCGCGAGCACCCCCTCCATCGCGCTCGCCGAGCGCCTGACCGCGCTGACCGGTCTGGACCGGGTGTTCTACTCGGACTCGGGGTCGACCGCGGTGGAGGTGGCCCTGAAGATGGCCTTCCAGGCCCAGCAGCAGCGCGGGCAGACCCAGCGCACCCGCTTCGCCGCCCTGGCGGACGCCTACCACGGGGACACGCTCGGCTCGGTCTCGGTGGGCGGCATCGACCTCTTTCACGGGGTCTACCGCCCACTGCTCTTCGACGCGGTCCGCATCCCCGCCCCCGACCGCGCCGATCCGGCGGTCGAAGCCGCGCTGCTCGCCCGCGCCACCGAGCTCTTCCGCGCCGAAGGGCACACGATCGCAGCCTTCGTGTTCGAGCCGCTGGTGCAGGGCGCGGCGGGGATGCGCATGCACTCGGCCGCCTACCTGCGCGCACTATGCGATCTCGCGCGTGACGCCGGGGCGCTGCTGGTGGCCGACGAGGTCGCCACCGGCTTCGGGCGCACGGGGACCCTCTTCGCCCTCGAGGCGGCGGGCGTGAAGCCCGACCTGCTCTGCATCGCGAAGGGGCTCACCGGCGGCTACCTGCCCCTGGCCGCCACCCTCACCACCGAGGCGGTCTTCGACGCCTTCCGCGGGCCCTACACGCACTGGAAGACCCTCTTCCACGGGCACACCTACACTGGCAACGCGCTCGGCTGTGCCGCCGCCCTCGCCACGCTCGACGTCTTCGCCGAGGAGCAGGTCCTCGCTGGCCTGCCTGCCCGCATCGGCGCCCTCGCCACGGCCCTCGCCGCGCTCTCGCACCCCGCGATCACCGAGATCCGGCACCTGGGCATGATGGCCGCGGTGTGCCTCGGGCCCTTCCCCAGCGACGCCCGCACCGGGCATCGGGTCGCGCTGGCGTGCAGGGACGAGGGAGTCATCGTTCGGTGCCTCGGCGATGCGGTGGTGGTCATGCCCGCCCTGGTCATGACCCCCGCCGACCTCAGGACCTGCGTGGAGACGATCGGCCGGGCGGTGACGCGGGTCTGCGGCTGACCCGATCGCGAACTCGACGCCCCAAAGGCGGTCGACTATCCTGCGCCACCGACGGACCCCGTTCATGCTGCCGCTGACCCTGCTCCTGCTGACCCGCGCGAACGCCACCGACATCGACACCTACCGACCCACCGGCTCCGGTCTCGCCGGGGAGGGCGGGTTTCAGGTCGTGAGCCCCAGCATCGGTGAGCCGGGCACCGGCTACGGCGGCTTCATCGTCAGCTACGGCGCGAACCTCGTGGTTCCGGCGGGCACCGGCACCGACCTCCAGCCGGCGCTCCGCCAGCTCTTCGGGGCCCGCTTCGTCGGTGGCTACAACTTCGGGCGCGCGCTCCGCGTCGACCTCGACGTCCCCGGGTACCCCTGGGTCAGCTTCTCCGACCCCGATCGGTCCGGTCCGGCACTGGGCGACATCCGCGCCCGGGGGGTGATCGGCATCGTGGGAGGCC
Source organism: Pseudomonadota bacterium (assembly GCA_043750895.1). GTDB lineage: Bacteria > Myxococcota_A > UBA796 > UBA796 > SXON01 > JAYVAS01. The sequence continues at coordinate 3,993 of JAYVAS010000697.1, read as the reverse complement.
CGACCAAGGGCGAAGGGCTCGCCCTCATCCCCTCCCTCTCCGTGCCCACCGGCACCGAAGAGCGGATGCTGGCAGGCGGCGCGGTCGGCGCCGGGCTCGGAGCCGCCATCGGCATTCGGCCGACCGAGGTGTTCTTCCTTTCGTTCAACCTCGGCATGGACAGCAGCCCCACCTCCGACCTCTCCACCCGGAGCTTCGGCAGCGCCCTGCACGCCGGGGGTGGGCTCGAGTGGACGGCGACCGACACGGTGGGGGTCGGCCTCGAGATCGACGCGGACATCGACCTGCTCGGCCCGTTGGAGCCCGTCGACGTCACCCCGGTCGAGCTGCACACCTACGCCAACTTCGGGCCTTCCACGGGGATCGCCGGGACGGTCGGTGCGGGGACGGGCATCCTCCGCGGGGTGGGCACCCCCGATCTCCGCCTCGTCGCCGGCCTCGTCTGGCGCAGCCAGGGCACCCCGCCCGTCCGCGACGCCGACCGCGACGGGCTGGTCGACACCACCGACCGTTGCCCGGACGATCCGGAGGACTCGGACGGCTTCCTCGACGGCGACGGGTGCCCCGACCTCGACGACGACGGCGACGGGCTCACCGACGCGCTCGACGGATGCCGGGACCGACCCGAGGACCTCGACGGCTTCGAGGATTTGGACGGGTGCCCCGAGGATGACAACGACCGCGACGGCATCCCGGACAGCCGCGACGTCTGTGCGACGCAGCCGGGCCTGCTGGACGCCGAAGGCTGCCCCGACGCCGACGGGGACCGCATCCACGATTCGGTGGACGAGTGCCCCAACAGCAGCGGACCGGAAGCAAACGGCGGCTGCCCCGACACCGACGGCGACGGCATCCCCGACTCGGACGACGCCTGCCCCCGGGACCCCGCCGAAGCCCCGGCGGACGGTACCGCCAACAACGGCTGCCCGCCGCCCGCCCGCATCAGCGGCGACACCATCGTGGTGCGCGACGGCATCCGGTTCGTACCCGGCTCCCTGGTCCTAGACACCTATCCCAACCCCAGCCTGGACGCGGTGGCCCGCATCCTCAACGCCCACCCGGAGATCCGCCGCATCGAGATCGCCGGGCACACCGACGCCGACGGGGACCGCACCGGCAACCTGGCCGTCTCCCAGGCCCGTGCCGAGGCGGTGATGAAGTACCTGATCATCATGGGACGCGTCGATCCGGGGCGGCTGGTGCCCACCGGCTACGGCGACCGCTACCCCATCGACACCAACGACACCGCCGCCGGTCGGGCACGGAACCGCCGCGTCGAATTCATCATCCTGAAGTAGCCGTCTACCAGCGATAGAAGCCCTCTCCCGACTTCTGCCCCAGCTTGCCCTCGGCCACCATGCGACGCATGAGCGCGGGGGGCTCGAAGGCGGCGTTTCCGAGCTCACGGGCCAGGTAGTCGCCGATGTTCATGCGCACGTCGAGCCCGACCATGTCCGAGAGGCGCAACGGCCCGACCGGGTGGCGGTACCCGAGGACCATGGCCTTGTCGATGTCCTCGGCGGACGCGACACCCTGCTCGACCATGCGGATGGCCTCCATCCCGAGGCAGACGCCCAGCCGCGAGGTCGCGAAGCCGGGGAAGTCGTTCACGAGGATGCACTCCTTCCCGATTCGGGCACCGAAGGCCTGCACCGCCGCCGTCACCGAGGGGCGGGTGTCTGCGTAGGCCACGATCTCGAGCAGGGTCATGATGTGCACGGGGTTGAAGAAGTGGGTGCCGATGACCCGCCCCGGATCCTTCAGCCCCGCGGCGATGCGGGCGATCGACAACGACGAGGTGTTGGTGGCGAACACGGCGTCGGCCCCCACGATCGTGTCCAGGGCGCCGAACAGCTCCTGCTTGAGGGCGAGCTTCTCGGGCACCGCCTCGATCACCAGGTCACAGTCGGCCAGATCGGAGAGCGCGGGCGCCGCGTGCAGGCGGGACAGGGCGCCGTCCCGCTCGTCGGGGCTCACCTTCCCCTTCTCGACACCCTTGTCCAGGTTCGCCTTGACCTTGCCGAGCGCTGCGGCGAGCCGGCCGGCGTCCGCGTCGTGCAGGCGCACCGTCATGCCTGCCTGCGCGCACACGTGGGCGATGCCGTGCCCCATGGTGCCCGAACCGATGATGCCGACGACGTCGAAGCTCATTCCACGATCTCCACGAGAGTTGCGACCCCCTGCCCCACGCCCACGCACAGCGTGGCGACGCCGTAGCGTACGCCCCGGGCGCGCATGGCGTGGACGAGGGTGGTGACGATGCGGGCGCCGGAGCAGCCCAGGGGGTGGCCGAGCGCGATGGCCCCACCGTTGACGTTGACCTTGGCCTCGTCCAGGCCCAACTCGCGGATCACGGCGAGCGACTGGGCGGCGAAGGCCTCGTTCAGCTCGAACAGCCCCACGTCCGAGAGCGCGACCCCGGTGCGCTCGAGCAGCTTGCGCACCGCCGGAACCGGACCGATGCCCATGTACCGGGGATCGACCCCCGCCGACGCCCCGCCCAACAGCCGCGCCACGGGCCGCAGCCCCAGCTCGGCCGCACGCGCCGGCGAAGCGACGAGCATCGCGGCCGCGCCGTCGTTGAGGGTGGAGGAGTTGCCGGCGGTGACCGAGCCGTCCTTCCGGAAGGCCGCGCGGAGCTTGCCGAGGACCTCCAGGGTCGTATCGGCGCGGGGCTGCTCGTCCTTGTCCAGCGCGGGGAGCTTGCCGCGGGGGACGGCGACGAGCTCCGCCGAGAAGTCGGCGGCCGCGGCCTTCTGGTGCGAGGCCACGGCGAAGGCGTCCTGGTCGGCGCGGGAGATGTGATGGCGGTCGACGAGGTTCTCGGCCGTCTCGCCCATCGGCTCGAGCGGGAAGAGCGCCTCCATCTTGGGATTGGGGAAACGCCAGCCGAGGGACGTGTCGTACGCTGTCACGTTGCCGAACTTCGGGGCGACCGTGCCGCGGGGGAAAGCATAGGGCGCCCGGGACATGGACTCGACCCCGCCCGCAGCGACCAGCCCGGCGTCGCCGCAGCGGACCATCCGGGCGGCCTGGTTCACCGCCTCCAGGCCCGACGCGCACAGACGGTTGACGGTCACCCCCGGGACCGACTGGGGAAAGCCCGCCAACAGCGACGCCATGCGGGCGACGTTCCGGTTGTCTTCACCGGCCTGGTTGGCGCACCCGAGGAACACCTCTTCGACCAGGACGGGGTCGATCCCCGCCCGTTCGGCGACCGCGCGGAGGACGAGCGCCGCGAGATCGTCGGGCCGCACGTCGACCAGGGCGCCGCCGAACTTGCCGATCGGGGTTCGCATCGGGGCACACAGGACGGGCTGGGACAAGGCAGGCTCCCTTTGGCGAGCCCGGCTATCCGGAAAGCGTCGTACTCGCGACCGATAGACCGCCCAGCGACCACTTGCCCCCCACCCGACACGGCAGTACCCTGCCCGCTATCGCATGTTGTTTCTCCTCCTCACTCTGTCCCTCGTCCACGCCGCGCCGCCGCCGCTCGTCGACCCCGCCCACAGCGTCGCCCCCGCGGACGCCCTGTGGCGCTACGTCGGTCCGTCCGGGCAGGCGGAGGAGGAGGCGTCCGCCATCGCCGAACGCATCCTGGCGGCGCCTCAGGCCCGCCACGTCGTCTGGCGCCCCGAGCTCACCACCTGGACCGTGTGGTACCAGGTGCCGGACCTCGTCCGCGCGGTCGCGCAGGCCCGGGTGGTGAAAAAGCTCTCCTACACGTCCGGGGGGCGCATCGAGCTCCTCACCGCGGCCGAGATCGCGGACCGCATCCGAGCGGAGCCCACCACCCGCCACCTCGTTTGGCGGAGGGGCATGGTCTCGTGGCTCCCGGCCACGCGGCTGGCCGAGGTGGACGAGGCCCTCAGGCTCGGCGCCTCGGGCGCGCCAGCCCCGCCGGAACCGCTGCCGGTCGTCCCGCCCCCGACGGTTGAGTCCACCGCCCCGCCCATCCCCGCCGTGACCGTCACGCCGCCGCCGCCCATCCCC
>JAYVAS010000696.1:0-4919 GCA_043750895.1 Pseudomonadota bacterium | reverse complement strand
CTGCTGAAACGCCGGACGCGGCGCCCGCGTCGGGTTCCCCGGCCCCGGACGGCGCCGCGGGGTGAGCTTCCTCCTCGGCCGGATCGGCGCGGCCGGTCCGTTCGGCGGCCTGGTCCCTGGTGCGGCGGCGTTCCTGTTGGCGCGCCTCGACCGCCCGGCGTGGGTCGTCGTGCCCACGCGGGAGGACGCGGACCGACTGGTGCGCGCGGTGCGCTACCACGCCCCGAAGCGGCGGGTCCGGCTCTACGCGGCGGACGACGGCCGGCCGTGGGACGGGATCTCGCCCGATCCCACGCTCGCGCACCACCGTCTGGTGGCCCGCCAGGATGCCGAAGCCATCGTGGTGGTGCCCGCCAAGGCCCTGCTCTCGCGGGTGCCCGCCGAGGTCCCGACCTGGTCGATCCGCCGCGGCGGCACCCTGGACCGCACCGCGTTCCTGAGCTGGTTGGGAGGCCGCGGCTACCTCGTGACCCAGAAGGTGGACGAGCCCGGCCTGGTGTCGGTCCGGGGCGGGCTCCTCGACGTCTGGCCGCCCGGCTTCGATCGGCCGCTCCGCGTCGATCTCTTCGATGACGAGGTCGAGTCGATCCGCGCCTTCGATCCCAGCACCCAGAAGGTCGGCGCCGCCCGCGCCTCGGTCGAGGTGCTTCCCGCCCGGGAGGCGGTGCTGGACGCCACCACCACCGCGCGCGCGGCGGGCTGGCTGGCGGCGGTGGCGGGGGAGGTCGACCGCCCCGGCAGCTACCGGCGGGTGTTGGACGACCTGCGGAACGGCGTGTGGTTTCCCGGCGCCGAGAGCTACCTCCCGGCCCTGCAGGAGCTGGTCGTCTTGCCGCTGCCGGCGGCGCTGTACGTGGTGGAGCCGGGCCTCGTCCGGGACGAGCTGCGCCGCTTCGAAGCGTCGATCATCGAACGTTTCGCGGCGCTCGCCGCCGACGAGCGGCCGCTGGTGCGACCCTTCGACCGCTACGCGCGCGTCGACGAGGTGCGCCTGGATGGCATCCCGGTCACCTCCCTCGGCGGTCCGTACGAGACACGCGACAACCGGAGTCTGCGGGTCGGAGAGGACCTCGGCCCCGTGGTCAAGACGCTGCGCGGCTGGGCCGGGGATGGTCGCGCCGTCACCATCGTGGTCGAGGGCAGCGCGCGCGCCGAGCGGGTGCTGGCGCTGTTCGCGAACCACGGGCTGGAGCTGCCCGGGGGACGCGCCGGTCCGGGGGAGCTGCGCCTCGACGTGGGCGAGCTCCCCGACGGCTTCTCGGCGGAGGACGTGGCCTTCGTCACCGCGGACGAGCTCTTCGGCGAACGCCTGCACGCCCCGGCCGCCACGCGGACCTTCCGCCGTGCCACCCGGCCCAGCTTCGCCGCGGTCAAACGCGGGGACTTCGTGGTGCACGCCCGGCACGGCATCGGGCAGTACGTCGGCCTGTCGCGGATGCCGTTGGGCGCCGGCGAGGGCGACTTCGTCACCGTCGTGTACCGCGACGGCGAGAAGCTCTTCGTTCCCGTGCACCGGCTCGATCTGCTGGCCCCCTACGTGGCGGAGGGGGCGGCGCCCCGGCTGGACCGGCTGGGGGGCAGCACCTGGGAGGTGCGGAAGGCCAAGGTCCGCGAGGCGGTGCTCAAGCTCGCAGCCGACCTGCTGCTGCTCTACGCCAAGCGGGAGCTGATCAAGGGCCGGGTGTACGACGCCCGCGAGGAGGACTATCTCCGCTTCGAGGAGTCCTTCCCCTTCGTCGAGACCCCCGATCAGGAGGCCTCCATCAAGGACGTGCTGGCGGACCTCGCCAGCGGCCGACCGATGGACCGTCTGCTGGTGGGCGACGTGGGCTTCGGCAAGACCGAGGTGGCGATGCGCGCCGCGTGCCGGGTGGCCTTCGCCGGCGACCAGGTGGTGGTGATGTGCCCCACGTCGATGCTGGCGCTGCAGCACGGCGAGACCTTCCGGCGCCGGTTCGCGGGCACCGCGGTGCGGGTGGAGGTGCTGTCGCGGCTGCGGCCCGCCGCCGAGGCGCGGGAGGTGCGCGCGGGCCTCGCCGCCGGGACGGTGGACATCGTGATCGGGACCACCGCGCTCCTCGGCGGGCAGGTCCGGTTCAAGCAGCTCGGGCTGGTGGTGGTCGACGAGGAGCACCGCTTCGGATCGAAGCAGAAGGAGCAGCTCAAGCGGTTGACGGTGGGGGTGCACACCCTCGCGATGTCGGCGACCCCCATTCCGCGCACCCTGCAGATGGCGCTGTCGGGGATCCGCGGGCTCTCGGTGCTGGCGACCCCGCCCTATGGACGGCAGAAGATCCGCACCGAGGTGGTCCGGTTCTCCTCCGACCGCGTGCGCGAGGACATCCTCTACGAGCTGCGCCGGGGCGGGCAGGTGTTCTTCGTCCACAACCGGGTGCAGAGCATCCACGGCGTGGCCCGGTGGCTGGCCCGCCTGGTCCCGGAGGCGCACATCGTGGTCGCCCACGGGCAGATGGAGGACCGTGCGCTCGAGAGCACGCTGGCCCGGTTCATCCGGGGCGAGGCCAACGTGCTCGTGTCCACCGCGATCATCGAGAGCGGCATCGACCTGCCGCTGGTCAACACCATGCTGATCAACCGCGGCGAGCTCTTCGGCCTCGCCCAGCTCTACCAGCTGCGCGGGCGGGTGGGGCGCGGCGCGGTCCGTGGCCACTGCACGCTCCTGGTGTCCGGGGCGGGGTCACAGCGGAAGTCGGCGATGGAGCGCCTGCGCGCGCTGCAGGACAACACCGAGCTGGGCTCGAACTTCGCGCTGGCGGCGCGGGACCTGGAGCTGCGCGGCAGCGGGGAGATCCTGGGCGAGAAGCAGCACGGCCACATCGCCGCCATCGGCTTCGACGCCTACCTGGAGCTGTTGGAGGAGGCGGTCGGCCGCGCCCGCGGGGACGTGGAGCGGCAGAGGGTGGACCCGGAGGTCGAGGTGCCGGTGACGTCCGCGCTGCCCGACGACTGGATCGCCGACGTGTCCACCCGACTGGACGCCTACCAGCGCCTCGCCCTGGCCCGGACGCGGGCGGAGGTGCGCAGCGAAATGGAGGCGTTGGAGGCACAACATGGTCGCGCGCCCGAAGCCGCGCTGAACCTCGGCTGGCTCCACGAGGCACGCGTACGCTGCCGCGCGCTGGGGATCGAGCGGTTCGCGCTCCTGAAGGTGCGGGCGGTGGTGCGCCTCCATCCCTCCAGCCCCATCCCGCTCACGGTGCTCGGCGAGCTCGCGGCGGCCGCACCGAATCGTTTCCGTCGAGTCGGCGAGCGGGAGCTGGATGTCCGATTTTCACCCGACGAAGCACAACTTCCGTTTCGTCTCATCGACTGGGTGTGCGCCCGCCTCGAGTCCGGTCCGCGGTGACGGCGCCCGGGCGAGACCTTCTTGGTTTTTTTCGGCTGGCCCGCTTGACCGCTTCGGCCCGGACGGGGGATGCTGAGTTCGTCCACCGGGCGACGGTCTCCGCAAAGCCCTGAGGACGTCTCTGGCCGCGCACGCACCGTCCCGCTCGGCTGAATGTCAACCTGGAGTGTCCCTCGTGCCCACTGAACAGCTGTTTGGGTCCTACAACTTCCTCCTGGAAATCCAGGGGGTCATCAACGACACCAAGACCATCGTCGGCGGCTTCAAGTCCGTCTCCGGCATGGACTCCGAGACGGAAGTCATCGAGTTCAAGCAGGGGAACGACACCGTGGTCCGCAAGAAGCCGGGTCGCACGACCTACGCCAACATCGTCCTCGAGCGCGGCTACACCGCGACCGACGACCTCTGGACGTGGCGCAAGAACATCGAAGACGGCAAGATTGACCGCCGCTCGGGCTCGATCATCGTCCTCGACCAGGACGGGCAGTCCGAAGTCGCCCGCTACAACTTCTACGAAGGCTGGCCGTCCAAGTGGTACGTGCCGGACATGAACTCCGACACCTCCGGGATGGCGATCGAGAAGATCGAAATCTGCATCGAGAAGGTCGAGCGCGGGTAGGCCTCCCGCCCCTACGCACCAACGCCCCGGTTCGGCCGGGGCGTTGTGTTTTTTGGCGCGAACGCCCGGCTACGGAGCCGCGCGCGCCGCGGTGTACTCGGCGCTCATCGCCGAGTCCCCGGCGATCTCGTACAGCAACGCCTCGAAGTCGGCCCGGTTGGTGGCGTTCTCGGCGAGGATGGCGTCGGCGCGCGACGGATCCTTGGCGATGGCGTTCGCCAACGACGCGGCCTTCTGGGCCTTGGTGGGGGCGGGCGCCGGGGCGGCGACGGGGACGTCGGTCTTGGGCGGCGGGGGGGCGGCCGGCTCGGAGGAGCAGGCGAGAGCGAGGAGAGCGATGATCATGGGTGCTCCTTAGTGGGCCGGAGGCGGGGGGACTTTGCCGTCTTTGGGCGGGGGCGGACGGCCATCCTTGCCGCCCGGGGGCGGGCGCTTGCCGTCGGGAGGGTGCTTGCCCTGACCGTCGCCGATCTCGCCGCCGGGCGGCTTGTCGCCGTGGGGGTGGTCCCCGTGCGCTTCGCCCGGAGGCGGCTGACCGGGCTGGCGCGGCGGGAGACCGCGGGCCTCACACTCCTTGCGGATGGCCTCGGCGAGCTCCTTGCCGGTGAGGCCGGCCTCGATCTGGGCGCGGACGAACGGACCCATTCCGGGGGGAACGCCGTGGTTCTTGACGGCGTCGTGGCTGTCGCGCATGGCGCGGGCGGCCTGCGCGGCGGTCAGCTTGCCGTCCCGCGCGGCGTCGAGCGCGGTGCGGACGTCTTCGGGGGGCACGCCGTCCTGGCGCAGCGCTTCGGCAGCCTGCGGCAGGTCGAGGGCTTCGAGGAGCGGGTCGGTGGCGACGACGGTGGTTCCGGCCGCAGCGACCGGGTCCCCGGCGTGCGCCGATGGGGACAATGCGAGGATCAGAGCGAGTAGATGCATGTTTTCCCTTTG